>JABHOG010000009.1 GCA_018694835.1 Planctomycetota bacterium
CCTCCACTGAAGAGGAAGCCGAGCAGGAAGACCGGATCGGAGATATCCCCCGAACCATCATCGTTGGCGTCGAGCGCATCGACACATCCACTGCTTCCGCCACCAAACAGGAAGTTCAACATTCCCACGGCATCGGAGATATCGATCGAGCCGTCGCCATTGGAATCGCTGCGGACAAACTGCCCGACAGGATCATCGACAAAGATGCCCGCAGCATCGGGACCGCCGAGAGCCGCGATCGCCGCGTCTCCCATCCGCGCATCGACGATGGCGAGGTTGGCGCAGCGCACCAGCGACACATCGGAATCGGGCCCGTTGTCACTCAGCATCCAGACCGGTAGGCCGCTTCCTTGCGAGTAGAGCCAGTCGGGGGCGACCAGTACATCATCTCCCAGCACCTTGATGCCGTTGACAAACAGCGCCGAGGTGTTGTTCTGGTAGTCGACCCGCTGGGCGATGCGAACCCACTCACCGAGGTTCCAGGATCCTGCGCCAACATAGCCATTCCCTGCGTTGTAGAAGGCCCCATCGCTGCATCGGAGAAACAACTCCGCATCATTGCTATTGGAGGCATTGCCCTGCCACAGCGCCTGCAACTGGGTCTGGCTGCTATCGAGAAAGACATCGAAGATCAGCGTGAAGTGATAGGCATCACAGCAACCTCCCCCACCATTGCCGGGGGCGTTGAAGTAGGTCTCGAGACCTCGCCCCGATCCGAACACGTTGTCGAGCCAGAGGTAGTCCACCGGTTGCTGATCGATGTGGGGTACCTCGCTGCCATCGCTGACCTCGGTTCCCCACTCCACATCGTGGAACATCCCTCGTGGTGTCATCACCGATGTACCCAGTTGCGCCACCAGCGCCAGGTCATCGGCGGGCAACGCATCGTCGAATCTCCACTCGGTAGTGAACCGGGTCGGATAATTCAGATCGGTGGTGAAACTCCACGTCGGACCCTCGGTCACCTGGGAGCCAAGATGCGAATCGATGCGCCAGAAGTAACTGGTCTCCTGGTCGAGGAGACCGGGATCGAAGGTGGTCGTCAGTTGATTGCCCTGGAAGTCGCCGGCACCGAGGGTTGCGGTGCTGCCCAGGTACACGTCGTAGGAATCGGCCGGATCGCAGGGGAACCACTGCAACAGTGGAGTACTGGAGACGTGGAGATCGCCATCGGCGGGGATCGGTGCGGATGCGCCGGCAGTGGAATCTCCGACCTGAAAGGTCGTTTCCACCGACCAGTCGCTCCAACCGAGACTGCGATCGCGATAACGCACCCGCCAGTACACCGAGGTGCAACCAGGCAGTGCAACATCCAGGCAAGTATGGGTCATGTCCGGATCCACCACGGTGTCGATGCTGATTCCAGGATCGACTGCCGGGGTGCGGTACCAGTTCTGGAAGCGTCTCCACTGATCGACCACCGGGTTGTTGTAATCTCCCGAGGTGAGAGACACCTGCCACTGACTCTCGATGTGGTCATGGCCATCTGGGTCGAGGTAAGGACTGGCACTGAGAACCACACCGTCCCCCGGGATCACACCTGAACCGGGACCCGGAGAGAGGGGGATCGGCGTCTCAGGGGAGGTGTTGTAGCGCTGGATGTAGATGTCATCGATGATCTCGTTATCGCGGAAGATGTAATCATTGCCGCGACTGATCCTCCTCAAGCGGAATGCTGGATCTGCCCCCGCCTCGACATCCATCAGCACGAATCCCCACTCCGGAACGCTGAACTCGAACTCCTGGTAATCAGCATTGGGATAGAGGCCCCAGTAGTCGAGCGATCCCATGGCACTGGCCACGTTCACCATGGTGTGTGAATGGTCGCGGCTCTGGCCCCGCGAGTATCCATGGGTATGACCGAAGAAGTGAATCGATGGCTTGCCGGTCAAGGTGCTGAACTGCTCGACCATGCTGACCATCTGGCTGCTGAAAAGGGTTTCGCCCGGGGTCCAGATCTCCGACTTGTGTGGGTGGTGAAACTGGGCAAAGACGAAATCGATCCGGTCATCGATGGAAGCATCTTGCAGAACCAGAGCGAGCCAGTCCAGCTGTTCCTGGATGCGATAGCCAGGATTGGTATCGAGGGTGATGACCCTGACATTGCGATGATCGAGATAATGCCAGTGCTCCTCGTAACCAGCGGTACCGTTGGTCGGCAATTGCAGGTAATCGAAGTAATACTGCGCATCCGCTTCATGATTTCCCAGCGCAGGAATCAGTGGCACATGCCGATAGAGCAGTTTCGCCTGACCAAAGAAGTGATCCTGCCAGTGCGAATGATTGGATCCGGTCGAGACCAGATCTCCCGGTACCAGTGAGAAGGAGAGACTTCGATCGAGGGGCAACCCGTACTCCTGTGCGCAGAAGGAAATCACCCCTTCATCGATCACCTCGCGATGCTTGATGCCGTTGCTTCCGTACTGGCAATCGGAATAGGCGATGAAACGAAACGGGGTCTCATCGGTGAGTGGCGGTGGAGTGCTGAAAAAGTGGGTCGCACTGATGATGGTTCCGCTGATCACCCGGTAGTAATAACGGGTATCGGGAGTGAGACCCGACAGTTCCACATGGTGAATGAAGGCTCCGCCACCGCTGGCGATGCTGGTACCGCTCGACTGCTGGCCAAGGGCACTGGTGAGACCATACTCCACCAGACTCTGGCTACTCACCGCAGTCTCCCAGCCGATCACCATCGAGGAGGGGGTCGGGGACTGCAGGTACGGCTCCACCAGCAGGTTCCCGACCTGAGATTGTGCCGGCGCCGACAGCGCCAGCAGCAGTAACAGCGGAAGTGCCCGGGAAGGTTCAAATGAAGTTACAAATGAAAGTGCCTGCGCTGTTCTTCTCATCCTTGCCCTTCCCGGTGGATCGATGCCAGACCGTTGATCGGCGAGCGCCTGGCACCGATGAAAGGAACGCCTCTCGAAGTGCTGGAGCGGATCTGTAGGATTCCAATTCTCCCCATCCACCGCGGCAGAGTCAACTGCTCAGATTGCAGGAGATTCCGGTCTCTTCCCTTCGATCCCGACATAATGGACAATCCGGTTCAGAGGTGACGAACTCAATGGTATCGATCCGAACGAACAGAACACGGAGGCCCCTTCGATGACCACTCTCGAGATCCCTGAAGCGGAATTCGCACGACGCAGAGCCAGTGTTCTCACGGATCTTGCTGGAGCGACTGGACTGGTCTTCGCCGGTACCGGCGGTGGGCTAGAGGAAGACTTTCGGCCCGATCTCAACTTCCAGTACCTGACTGGAATCATCGATGAGCCGGGAGCGGTCCTGCTGCTGGATCCCAGCGCAGTACAGAGTTCTCGCCAGCAGATCCTGTTTCTCACTCCGCATCTGCCAGAAGTGGAACGCTGGGATGGCTGGCGCGGCCCGATCGACGCCTCCCTGAAACAGAAGTACGGCTTCAAGACCGTCATGCGCACCAGCCACTTCGCCGGCGCATTGTTGCAATCTTGCAAGCGATCGAAGAAAGCCGCGTGCCTCCACCCCCTCTCCAATCACGTCAGCCCGATCGGCCCCGATCTGGAAGTGTTGCAGAAGTTGCAGCAGCGAATCCCTGGACTGGAGATCGACGACAGCAGTTTGATCGTTCCACGACTGCGGGCGGTGAAATCGGAACCCGAATTGGCGATGATCCGTCGCTCAGCGGAGATCACCGAGGAGGGGTTCAGTTCCATCCTGTCGATGCTCAAACCGGGAGTCTCCGAGTTCGATGTCCAGGAGGCCGCAGAACATGGTTATCGGAGTCATGGATCGAGGGGGCCTTTCTACGGCACCATCGTCGGTGCCGGATTCAACGGCACCATCCTTCATTACCGTGCCAATTCAAAAATCATCGGCGAGGACGACCTGGTCGTCATCGATAGCGGAGCTCGCTACGGCAGTGGTGCCTGTGGATACGGTTCCGATGTCACCCGCACCTATCCAGCCAGTGGAGTCTTCACCGAACGGCAGAAGGAAATCTACCAGATCGTGCTCGATTCTCTCGAGACCACCATCGCTGCTGTCAAGGCAGGCGTGCAGTACTCCGAACTGGATGCGATCTCCAGAAAGATCATCACGGATGCTGGATACGGCGACTATTACCCCCACGGTGTCGGTCACCCGATCGGCCTCGAGGTCCATGATGTTCAACCAGATCCGACTGCTCCCGAGGGTGCCGTGATCACCATCGAACCGGGGATCTACTTGCCCGATGAAAACTTCGGCGTTCGCATCGAGGACGACATCCTGGTCACTGCCGATGGACATGTGAATCTGACCGGCAACATCCCCAAGACCATCGATGAGATCGAATCCTCGATGGCGACTTATCAGACCTGATCCGATGGAAGAAGGAATCGCCTTGAATCGAACTGAAGCGAGGGAAATCCTCGACTCGATGATGGAATCTCCCGCTCTCCGAGCCCACGTGAGATCGGTCGAAATCGTCATGGAAGCCTACGCCGAAAAGTTCGGAGAGGACCCGGATCAGTGGGCCATCACCGGCCTGCTCCACGACGCCGATTACGAGAAGTATCCCGATCAACATCCACAGGTCATCACTGGCATCCTCGAAGAGCGAGGTGAGCAAAAGATTGCCCATGCGATCCATTGCCACTACACCCGGTGGGGCTACACCTGTGAGAACCTGCTCGACAAGGCGCTCCTCGCATCGGATGAACTGACCGGGCTGATCATCGCTGTCGCTCGTCTTCGCCCCAACAAACTGCAGGATTTGACTCCGAAATCGGTGAAGAAGAAGTTGAAGGACAAGAACTTCGCTGCCGGAGTCGACCGTGATGAGGTGCGGATCGGCGTCGAATTGCTCGAAGTGGATCTGGACGATCACATCCGATTCATCATCGATGCGCTTCGGCCGCATGAGAGCGAATTGATCCTTTGATGCGCTTCCAGTCTCTTGCCTGGACGCCACAGGTCCAGGAAAATGGGCGTGCGAGAAAAGGCTGCATCACCACTGGATAGGACTGGCTGCAAATGGTTCGAATGGGCTCACTGGTTCCGCTGATCTGGATCACGCTGATCGGCACGCTGATCAGCACACTGATGATCCACACAGCTGCCAACACACCAGCCAGCGCACTGGTGGCGGTTGCCGATGAACTGGCACCACCTACCGAAGAGACGCCGACACCCGGAGATTCCCGATCGGCTCCCGCACCTCGCTGGTGTGACCTGCCGCTGGTTCGTCCTTCGATTCCGCAGGTTCAATCGACCACGCTGGCGATTCGCTCCGATCTCGATCGTATCTGGCTCCATCGGCTTCAGTCGATGGGACTGGAGCCTGCTCCACCCGCTTCCGAGGTGGACCTGATTCGACGACTCCATTACACCCTGACCGGCCTGCCCCCTTCCCCCGAACAGGTCGATAGTTATCTCGCCGATGACACTCCCGATCGATGGCAGAGGTTGGTCGATCGACTGCTGCAAGATGAACAGTTCGGCGTTCACTGGGCGCGCCACTGGCTGGACCTGGTCCGCTGGGCAGAAACGGACAGTTATGAACGAGATCGTCTGAAACCAGGGGCGTGGAGATATCGCGACTGGGTCATCGACAGTTTCAATGCTGACATGCCCTACGACCAGTTCGTCACCATGCAGTTGGCCGGAGATGAACTGGCCGATGAAACCATCGACCACCACATCGCCACCGGCTTCTTGCACCTGGGGATCCGCGATGACGAACCGGCAGATCCAGTGCAGGCGGTTTACGACGATTTCGATGGAATGCTCGATACCACATGTCGAACGATGCTCGGAATCAGTATCGGTTGCGCACGCTGCCACGATCACAAGGGAGACCCGATCCCGACCCGCGATTACTACCGGCTGTTGACCTTCTTCGAGGGGCTCAAGCCGTACAAGAATGGCGGTGGTAACGGAATCTCCACCAACAACTTCGTCCGTACCCTTCCGGTCGACCTGGGACGCTCGAATTACCAGGCCACCGTGCAGCAGTGGAAGACCGAGCGAAGTGAGCGGCTGTCAGAGGTCAACAACCTGTTGACCGAGGTGAAGGAACGCTGGGGCGAAGATGTTCTGCAGCAAGCGCGGTCCTCACTGTGGCGAGGCCAGCTGCTGCACCTGCCCTTCTCCGGTGAAGAAAGTGCGTTGAAGGAAGATCGTGACAGTTCCCGCGGACCAGGACGTCATGGGGAAGGATTGGTGCTCGACGAAAATGATCGACTTCTCATCGATCGCCCCGTTCAGGACGACTTCTCCATCTCCTTGTGGTTCCGTACCGATCGTCAAGGCGCCGGAGGAAATACTGATCTCCGCTGGTTCCGCGGCACCGGGCTGGTCGACGGAGAAATCGGCGGAGTCGTCAACGACTTCGGAGTCTCACTGGTGGGAGATCATGTCTGTGTCGGTACCGGCAATCCTGAAGTTTTCATTCATGGGCCCCAGGGGATGGCCAACGGTCAGTGGCATCACGTGGTCTTTACCCGCCACCGAAAGAGCGGAGAAATCGTTCTCTGGATCGACGGCAGCCGAGTCAGTTCGGGAAGCGGCGGAAAACAAGCACTCGACGCTCCCGAGCAACTCAGCATCGGCAGGATGTTGCCGGACCACCAAACACTGCAAGGATCGCTCGACGAGATCCGCTTCTGGGATCGAGTCCTCGATGCCAGTGAAGTGCTCGATCTTGCCATCGATGGAGGAGCCCTTCCCGCTCACCAGCAACTGGTGGAGGAGCGTCTCGGAATGGCGGAAGCGCTTCGCCTGAACGCTGCAGTCACGAGGCTCGGTCAACTCTCTCCCCCCACCCGAGAGGAAGTACAGGTACTCTCCGCTCAGGAGTTGCCGACCCCTGCCATCGGCCATGTTCGGGTTCGCGGCACCGCATCGGTCAAGGGAGAAGCAGTGACTCCCGGATTCCCGCAGATTCTCGGCGGCCAGGAAGCCACCATCGTCCCCCCTTCGGATGGTCAGAGTTCAGGACGGCGACTGGCGCTGGCCAGTTGGATCACATCCCCTGACAATCCGAGGACTTCACGAGTTATCGCCAACCGCATCTGGCAGCATGTCTTCGGCCGGGCGATCGTCGAGTCTCCCAATGACTTCGGCAAACTGGGACTTCTTCCTCATGACCAGCAATTACTCGACCTGTTCGCCACGGAGATCGAAGCACAACAGTGGAGCATCAAGTCGGCCATCCGACTGCTGGTCTCCTCATCGATGTTCAGGATGTCGAATCAGTTCGACGAGGAATCGAATCGGGTGGATCCTGAGAACAACCACCTGTGGCGTTTTCGGAGCCGCCGTCTCTCCGCCGAAGAGGTTCGCGATTCGGTGTTGGCGGTCAACGGCTCACTCAATCGCTCCCTCGGGGGACCAGGTGTCTACCCTCCGATGCCAAGCGAAGTGCTCGCCACCGCATCTCGCCCCGGCCAGGCGTGGGGCCAATCGAGTCCAGAAGATGCCGCTCGCAGGAGTCTCTTCATCCATGTGAAGCGATCACTCCTGCACCCCTTGTTACTGGCCTTTGACATGGCAGATACCGATTCACCCTGCCCGGTCAGGTTCAACACCATTCAACCAACCCAGGCGCTGACCCTGCTCAACAGTGATTTCACCGGCAAGCAAGCTCGCCTACTGGCTGAGAAGATGAGCCGTCAAGAAACGACCTTGTCACGGCAAATCGAACAGGTCCTCTACCTCATCTCCCAGCACCCCCCGGATGCGCAACGAGTCGAGAGGAACGTGGCTTTCGTCGAGAGTTTGAAGACCGAACACCAACTCGATGAGAACCAGGCGCTGGAAGTGTTCTGCTTGATGGCATTCAACCTGAACGAGTTCATTCATATCGATTGATGGAGACCAACATGACCGACCAGCCACAGGGCAAGGGCCAATTTTGCGGCAGAACTCGCAGGGAATTCCTCTGGGAATCGGGGGCGGGATTCGCATCTCTGGCTCTCGGAGGATTGCTCGGTAACGGCTTCTTCGCTGGCCAGAGCCTCGCCGCGGATGGCTTGACTCAATTCAAGAGCCCACTGACTCCGCTGCCGGCGATGCTCGCCGCACGAGCAAAATCGGTGATCTTTCTCTTCATGTATGGCGGTCCCAGTCATATGGACACCTTTGATTACAAGCCTGCTCTTTACCCGCTCGATGGTAAGACCATCGATGTCACGACCTTTGGTCGAGGGGGGCATCGCAAACAGGGTCGAGTCGTCGGCCCGAAGTGGAACTTCAAGCAATACGGAGAATGTGGCAAGTATGTCAGTGATCTGTTTCCCAATGTCGGCTCGATGGTCGATGACATCACTTTCCTCCACTCGATGACTGCCGATTCTCCATTGCACGGCTCTGCCATGTTGATGATGAACTCGGGAAAGTTGCTGAGCGGATCCCCCTGCCTCGGATCGTGGGTCAACTATGGCCTGGGCACCCTCAACGAGAATCTTCCCGGATTCGTGGTGATGCTCGATCAAACCGGCGGACCCATCTCCGGGGCCAAGAACTGGTCGAGTGGCTACATGCCCGGCCAGTACCAGGGCACGGTGCTACGGTCGGAAGACCCTCCCATCCTCGATCTCCAGCCACCGCCAGCGCTGGGAGGTGGAATCCAGCGCTCGGTACTCGATCACCTCCGAGCAGAGAACGCTGAACATGCCATCGAGCGACTGGGGAATCCCGATCTATCGGCGAGGATCGCCAGTTACGAACTCGCCTATCAGATGCAAAGTTCTGCGCCCGAAGCTGTTGATCTCGCAAAAGAAGATGAGGAAACCCACTCCCTCTATGGCATCGACCAGGCCAAGACCCAGGACTTTGGCAAGAAGTGTCTGATGGCGAGGCGATTGGTGGAAAGAGGCGTTCGCTTCGTCCAGATCTACTCGGGAGGCAATCACAACGACAACAACTGGGATGCCCACGGGGACCTGAAACTCAATCACGATAAACATGCCGGAGCGACCGACCTCCCCATCGCCGGGCTGCTGAAAGACCTCAAGAGAAGAGGGATGCTCGATGAGACTCTGGTGATCTGGGGTGGTGAATTTGGAAGACAACCCACGGCAGAGTATTCAGAGGGAACCGGACGCGATCACAACGCGTATGGATTCACGATGTGGATGGCTGGCGGCGGAACCAAGGGCGGAACCAGTATCGGCCAGACCGATGAACTCGGATCCGCTGCAGTCGAGAGTCCTTTGCAGGTCAAGAATTTGCACGCCACAGCACTACACTTGATGGGGCTCGATCCAAATCGGCTCACCTATTTCCATGCCGGACTCGATCGAAAACTGGTCGGATTCGAAGATGAACAACCGATCTGGAATGCGATCTCCTGAGCAAAGGGAGTCATCTCCTCTTTGATGGTGATACAGATCTGAACAGTCGGCGGGTGCTATTGCAGCACTGTGAACAGCAGTATCATGGCTGGTAAGGTCCGAAGGAGGTCATCATGCCAGTTTCAGATTCTCGATCATCTCTCTTGTTGCTGTGCGGTTGCTTGTTGCTGCTGTTCCTTACCCTCCCCACTTTCTGCCAGGCGCAATTCACTCCAACCCTGTCGACCAGTATCGACAACCTCGATTCAGGACAAGCGAGTGGCTTCATCCAGGATGGGTTCTTCTTCGAGGGTCAAGAGGGACCCTCTTCGATGCTGATTCAATTCGACCGCGGCTCCTTCGATTTCTCCGGATATGCTCCAGGACAACTGGTGGGAAGCCTGGTCGTCGAGGTCTTTGTCAGTGTAATTTTCGTCACCATCTCAGGGGACATCATTGCGGATGTTCAAGTGACCTCGGTCGGTCCCGATACGATGCAGGCGATCGCAGTCATCACCGACATCACGGGAAATGTTTCGGCAGGCCTATCGCTACTGGGGATTGATCTCAACATCGGCGATACCGCATTCGATGTGCTCTATACCGATCTTCCCGGAGACACCGGAGCCACCATGAATGTCACCGACGCAGGATCCCTGCCTCTGAGTGGCAATCTAGATTTTGACATTCCACTGACCTGGACAACTGCTCCCATTCTCACTCACTCCCCCTTCGGAGGAGATCTCGTCGTCGAAACGCTACTCACATCTACGACTGGCATCGAGTCCTCCTTCAACGAGGTCTTCCCGCTCAGTGGAGGCGCTACTCCGGATCAGTTCAATCGAGGCGACGCCAACCAGGATGGTGGTTTTGATATCAGCGACCCGATCTCCATGCTCGGTTTCTTGTTCAACAACGGCACCGTTCCTTGCGTACTCGCCTGTGATGCCAATGACGATAACGGGGTCGACATCGCGGATGCGGTCTTCTGCCTGAGCGCACTCTTCGGCAGCGGAGCTCAGCCTCCCGCTCCCCATGGTGCATGTGGGGATGATCCGACTCCTGGATTACTGACCTGTCTCCAGCAAAACAACAACTGCCCCTGATTCGTCGGGCACGGGGAGGTGAACATCGAACATTCTCCATCGAATACAACGATTCTGGGCCGTCGGGTTCTGCTGGCATTGCTGGCGATAGCCACTCCCTGTTCAGCGCAGTTCGACCCATCGGTGACCACCTCCTTCGACAACCTGCAGGGCGGTTTCGCGAGTGGGTTCAGTCAAGACGTACTCTTCCCCGAAGGCAGTGAAGGGCCCACAAGCCTCGTGATTCAATTTGATAGAGGCTCCTTTGATTTCACCGGCTTCGTTCCCAGTCAGCAGGTCGGCGCAGTCGTCTTCGACATCCTCATTCAAACTCCTGTGGTCATCGTCGCCGGACAGATCATCGCCGAGGTTCAAATCAGCACGGTCAGTTCCGATACGATGAGTGCGATCGCAATGGTCACAGAGATCACCGGAAATGTTGCGGCGGGTCTTGCACTGCTGGGGTTCCCCAACCCAACAGGTCAGGTGGCATTCGATGTTCTCTTCACTGACCTGCCTGATGACACCGGCGGCATCATGAGTGTCACGGATGCGGGTAGCCTGCCCTTGACTGGAATTCTAGATTTCGATGTCCCACTGATCTGGACCACCGAGCCGATTTTCAGACACTCGCCGACAGGTGAAGACCTTGGGGTCAATACCATCTTCACATCCACAACGGGTGCTGTTGTCTCATTCGATGAACTGTTCCCAGTTGCGGATTCTCTGGGACCGGAGTTCCAGCGCGGGGACTGCAACACCGATGGCTCCTTCAACATCGCAGACGCCATTTTTTCACTGGATTCGCTCTTTGGCGGTGGAGTGGATGGCAGTTGCGGCGACGCATGCGATTCGAACGATGATGGGAGCATCAATATTGCCGATGCAATCTTCACCCTCGCTGCATTGTCACCCTCGCTGCATTGTTCAGTGGAGGCACGATGCCAGATCCTCCCACCCCTGGCTCATGCGGTTGGGATGAAACCAATAATGACACTCTCTTCTGCGCGGTCTACAACGCCTGCTGATCCTGAGACCATCACATCCGCTTCACGGCACATTCCTGTTCCTGATGGAGAATCAGGGGCAGACAGAAAATGAGTCGCAACCACCGATAGTCCCCGCCGGGACACCACAGTCCGGATAGGGAAACTCTGGTGGGGTTCCACCCTGAAAGATGAAGCTCAACTCCCCGATCACATCCGATAGATCCAGCAGTTCGTCACCGTTGAAATCGAAGGCTGCCACGCAATCGACCCGAGCAGTTGCAAACAGATACTGCAGCATCCAGACCGGGTCGGAGATATCCATGCCGCCATCCTGATTTGCATCACCTCGGATGAAAGCACTGCCCTGACAAACGTCGAGAACCCCATCCCCGTTGTCATCCGGTCCCTGACACTCGTCTGGAATACCGTCGAGATTGCAATCCGTAGAGGTACCCGAGGCCAGGTCCACCGAATCGGCAACGCCGTTGCCATTGCAGTCAGGCGGTGGCCCCTTGGAGATGCTGAATACATCCTCAAAACTACCATCGCTTCGAACCATCGTCGCTCCGAGGTTGGATCCGGAAAAGTTGAGCGCCAGTGATCCGAGTACCGATCCTGAGTAATACATTGCCGGGTGATCCAGCGATCCGCTTCCCACCGTGCCGCTCGATCCCATGACGATGTACACGGTACCCTGATTCGGCGACGAGTCCTTCTGGTACCCCCCGTCTCCGAGCGGGTCTCCGTTACCACCATCAACGATGTGGAGTGCGGGGTTCCAGGTTCCGCTGTTGCCATCGTGTCCGTCGATCAGAAACGATCTTTCGTAAACATGGCTATGCCCCGACAGCACCAGGTCACAACCTCCTGCCTCGAGGATGGGTAACGCATTCTCTCTCATATCTCTCATCCGACCGCCACTGTCAGCCACTTGGTCCGAATCGTGGGTCCCCTTGGTGTAGGGAGGATGATGAAAGAAGGTCACGATCCAATCCTGAGCAGTGCTCGCGAGGTCGAGTTCAAGCCAGGTCAACATCGGCGCACTTGTAGAGAGGTCCGATCCTTCCGAGTCGAGACAGATGAAGTGCGCATTACCAAAATCAAAGGAATAGAACGCTTCTGTCCCGGAAGCGACTCCTCCAGAGACTCCATCGGTCGGATTGGTTACCAGTCCGTAGTAGACCGAAGGCATCGTTTCGTGGTTTCCACGTGTCGAGGCAAACGGTGTCTGGATCAACATCTGCTGGTAAACATTGAAGAACGCAGCCTGATACTGGGCATCGGTGCCAGAGAGATAGGCGTTATCCCCCAGCAATAACCACAGATCCGTGTATGTCGAATCCGAATAGGAATAGTAAGCATCTCGCACAAGTGCTTGGCTGCTATTTGCGGTTCCGAAATCTCCAATCGCCCACACACTGAAAGGGGTCGCAGATCCCGGGATGGGAGAAGTTTCGAAGAAGTGATTTGCGGAATCGCCTGCCAGGTCCTGGTCTGCCGTACCGATGGAATAGTAATAGCGGGTATCTGGCATCAAGCCAGTCAGCGCAACCTCATGGTCGATGGTAGTGGTCGATGTAGATACGGAACCTGTCAATGAACCTGCTTCGACCCCGAAGCGCACGCTACTGGTCGTTGCCGTATCGGTTCTCCATCGGACCGTGATCGAATCAGCTGTGACCCTCTGAAGATAAGGACCGCGCAGCACAGATGCTGGAGGCGGCGCACCTTCATTGATGACGACCGTGAGTTTCGGTCGCTCTGTTGTCTGAGTCGCCTCGCTACTTCGCAACACTGCTCCATTAGTTCCGCCGGTCGGCCGGAAAATCCAACCGCGGTTGCTGGCCGGGTTGACCGCCCATTGTTCGATACTGTGCAGTACATCGATGGACTGCGGCCCGGTAGCACCGAGTGCGGACCCGACCTCTAATCCATAATCTTCAGATTGCACGCCAGCAGCGGCTCCAAAACTGTTGAAAGTAGTCGGAGACGGTGGAGACCAGTCGACCTCGATCTCATTGACCGTCGCCGCATCACCGGGGTCAATCGAGGTATAGGAGAGAGTTGCGGATGTGATCACGTCTGAAGGCTGAATCTGCCCCTGCAGTGACCCGAAGATCTCATCAAACCGGATGATCAGGAAGTTCTGTCCCCCGCATCGGAGCCGTCCCACTCGATCACCGAATTGGTGTCGTGATCGGCATTTCCCACCGCACCCTGCAGCCATGTATCGGTGGTCTGACTGTGGCTATAAACCCCCTCCTGAAATGTAAGGGTGTCTGCATGCAGGAATGATGTGAACGGCAACAGCAATGATCCGAGGATGAATATGGGAGTGGTACGCATGGGGTAGGTACACCTTCCCGAGTTCAAATGCAGTTTGGATTTGTCTCGCAATCCAGTGGAACTCCGCTCGGTTCACTGGTCCGCAGTTCACCGGTCCGCAGGAGTCCACGGATGCGGAAGCCCTCCATCGAGGCCCCGAAACCCCAGCAGTAGATAAAGGAATTCGAGGGCCATCAAGTGAGCACCCGCCACGTTGGTAATGGAAAAGAGGTCGAGAGAATCGTCGCGCCGTTGGGTAGTCAACCATGATCTCGCCAGTGCGCCTTTGGCTCGTACTGTTCAGTACACTGGGCGACATTTCAATCGGTTGAAAGTAGAGGCTGTTAACCTATGAATCTGATGTACTTCCATCGTCACCAGTTTCGCAGCGGCATCGAAGCCATCCGTTGGGCACTCGATTCTCTCTTGCCAGAGACCTTCTCCGGTCAGTTCCACTGCTGTTGAGAGAAACTGATGTTCAGAGAACGGGTGCTCAGAAACAGGTGAGCGAATCCGCAGTCGGATCGGGACCGGGCGTGGGGAACGGCGGTGCAGGAGGTACACCTCCGCTGAAGAGGTAACCGAGTACGCTGATCGCATCGGCGATATTGATATTCCCCGAATCGTTGGAGTCGACAGCGTCTGGACAGATCGGAGCGATTCCACTGACAAATAAGTAGTCGAGAGTTGTGATCACATCACCAAGATTGAGGATCTGATCTTGATTGGCATCTCCTCGGAGGAAGATCGGGGCCGTCGACCCCACATCCACCAAACAAGACGCTGGACCCGACTCGATTCCATCCCTCAATGCGAGCAAGACATACTGACGATTCCCCGCAACAGCACCGCTGTCGAGGAAGGAAACTCCTTGTCCCGGCTGGATCGTAAGCAGTGCCCCATCGCGATAGATCTCGATCTCGTCATAATCCAGATCTCCATTGACCCACGAGATCTGAACTCCACCGGGATCATCGACGCAGGTTAAATTGTTCACCGGAGAAGGAGGCGTAGAGACTGGAGAGTTGTCATAGATGCAGGTGGATGGAGTGCTCTCGAGGCCGCTTCGAATCGCCATGACGCTGTACTCCAACACAACCTGTGGAGCAAAGAGGTCGGTGTACTGGGTGACGGATCCAGACAGATTGGTGACAAAGACACCGTTCCTGACCACCTGAATCAGATCATAATCGGTGGCACCGAGAATCCATGAAAGATTGACCCCGACCGGATCCGCGACACAGGTCAGCCCCGCCACCGGCGGCGGGGCCGTGACCACGGGAGAGTTGTCCACTTGGCACGACGAGGGGATACTCGTGAGAGCATCGCGAATCGCAACAACGCTGTAGTCGAGTAGAGACTGAGGAGCCTGAGGGTCAGTATAACTGGTCGCTCCGCCGGGGAGGTCGACCAGCAATGCACCATTGCGTGAGATCTGGATCTGGTCGTAATCCAGATTACCTAGCGTCCAGTTGAACTGGACTGATCCCGAATTGAGGACGCAGTCCAGAGCCTCAACCGGATCGGGGGGTGTCGATGGTCCTCCACCGAGAAGATCGATGACGAGGTTTTGATCCGAATTGACAAGCACCGCAGCGATGGTGACGGGATTCAACCCGCTTCCTGGAAGCGGAGTGGCGGTCACATCATAGGTTCCGGCCACCTGGCGAAGTGCGAAGGCACCCAGCCCATCGGTGTCATTCCCGTGGACATAGATGGTCGCTCCGGTGGTGCTATCGGTGAGGGTAATTTCTACTTCCCCCACCGGTGTGACCCCTGCGAGGACGGTTCCCGTGATGGCGAAGCCATCGGGAACCACCACACTTCCCAGATCGACATTGCTCGAAACGTTGACCCCTTCGATCACCAGGGGAGCGGCACCACTCGAGAATTTCGGCCTGAAGGCGATGTCATAGGTATCGGGTACTACCTGGACGGAGAATGTCCCCGAAGAATTGGCGTTGTCATGGGCAGTAGGAATCTCTACTCCCGTAGCACTGATGTAAAAGTCCAGATCGGTCTCCGGAACCGACTGCCCCGAAGAGTTGAGCACCTCTCCAAAGACAGAGAAACCATCGGGTAAGGTCAGAACTCCCAGATTGGTGCCACCCACCGCAATCGAGATCGGCGTCAGGATCGACACCAGGGTAGAGCCCTGAGGAGGATCGATTTCCAGCTGGAAATCACCCGAGGGCGCCAACACACTGAAGATTCCTGATCCATTGGTATTGTCTCCCGGGGTGAGGATCTTCTCTCCAGTGATGGGATCTCGGACATCGATGTCTCCCGCAACTACCGGAGAACCTCCCATATCGAGAACGGTTCCAGTCAACGTGTAACCATTTCGCAACACCACGTCACCCACGTCTACAATGGTAAATAACGCAAGATCGGGCAGCATGACTGGCACCAGCGCAATCGAACTACTGGCCGGGTCTGCAACGAATCGCACATCCCAGAATGCAGGGAGGACCTTGACCAGGAATTCTCCCGCGGCATCCGTTGTATCGCCGGAGAACGGAACGGCCTGACCGCTGAGCGGATTGAAGAAATCCAGGTCCACCAGTTCCAGCGGCTGCCCCAACTCGGTCACCACACGGCCGCCAACCATCCCAGCATCCGCCAGTTGGATGGCTCCGAGATTGGTGCTACCAGAAAGGGTAACTGTCTGGAGAGTTCGATCGAAGAATGGAACCGTTGCGGCCGCTTGAAATGTGATGTCGAAGAAACCGGAGGGCACGGACTGACAGATCGCCAGTGAGAAACTACCATCGGCCAGTGTGAAATCCTGGCTCAGGGCCATCGGTTGCCCGGTCGAGAGCTGGGTGATGTCGATATCGACCCCGCCGATTCCCTGCCCGTTGCTATCGACCACCACACCGGAGATCACCCAGGAAGAGGGTGTACATTGAGCGGTGAGTTCCCCTGAGGATGGGGCCAAGCAGGCCAGTATCAGGCACACGCCCGATACAACTTTTCCGACATTATTGAACACGAGAACGGCTCCTCCACGAATTCCTGACA
The DNA here is from genome assembly GCA_018694835.1 of Planctomycetota bacterium. Lineage (GTDB taxonomy): Bacteria > Planctomycetota > UBA8108 > UBA1146 > UBA1146 > QNYK01. The sequence continues at coordinate 16,720 of JABHOG010000009.1, forward strand.
ATTCAACAGATTGCCCGGAAACCCACTGAAACTTCACCCACATTCCTTACTATACCTGCACATCAGGACAAGATCCGCTCGAAATGTCGACCTGGTCGATCCCGTTGACCTTCAATTGCTGATTGGGATGGAATCATTTGATCAAATATCTTGGCTCCAAGAGAGTACTAATTCCCGCCATCTCGGCCTTGATCAGGAACATTCCTGACTCCCGTAGCATCATCGATCTGTTCAGCGGAACCTCGAGAGTCGGCTGTGCCTTGAAATCGATCGGTTGGAGAGTTGTATCGAACGACTGGAATCATTACGCCAGGACACTGGCGATGTCTCATGTGGTGTTCGACTCCGATCGTCTCGCAGAAGCCACGACCATCCTCGATCACTTGCGCCAGATCACCCCGGTCGATGGTTGGTTCACTGAAACCTATTGCCGTAAGAGTCGGTACTTCACCCCAGAAAATGGCGCTCGCATCGAGGGGATTCGACAAGCGATCGATCAACTCGATCTCGACGATGAACTCAGGTGCGTCGCTCTCACCTCCTTGATGGAAGCAGCGGATCGAGTCGATTCGACGGTCGGTGTCCAGATGGCCTACCTCAAGAGCTGGGCACCGCGAGCACTTCAACCGCTCCAGTTGCGAGATCCTGAGCCGCTCCCGAGGAGCCCTCACGGCAAGTCGGAGGCGCACCGGCTCGAGGCGCGTGAGGCTGCTGCCACACTGGAAGCCGATGTGGCTTACCTCGACCCGCCCTACAACCAGCACAAGTATCTGGGCAACTATCACATCTGGGAAACCCTGGTGCTGTGGGATCAACCAGAGGTCTACGGCGTGGCATGCAAGCGGATCGAGTGCCAATCGCGCAGGAGTGATTTCAACTCTCGGCCGGGTATTCGCGCAGCGATGGAACAGATGGTCCAGCAGCTGTCCGCTCGCTACTTGCTGGTTTCCTTCAACAACGAGGGATACATCGATCGAGCGGAGATGGAGCAGATTCTCTCCAGCCGTGGTCCAGTTCAGACTCTTTCACGGCCGCACCCTCGCTACGTCGGAGCGAAGATCGGCATTCACGACCCTTCCGGACGAAAAGTGGGAAAGGTCTCCCATGTCAAAAATATCGAGCACCTGTTCCTGGTCGGCGAGGTCACATTCTCCGATGAACTGTTGCAGGAAGTGGGATTGACCAGGGAACACTCCCTTCTCTGACACTGACCGATGGGAGCGAAGATCGTTGAAGAGACATCGGCGATGATCGAGTCACTGAACTCCCAGCAATTTCCGAACGCGACTCACCTGGATTCGATCCTTCTCGGGGCAATTCAGTTCCCAACGTTGAAGAGTTTTACTCAGTCTCTCCTCCGGTTCGGGCACCCCATGATTCAAATATCTCAAGGCGCGCCAAGTTGCTGGATATTTCTCCAGCAAGGGCAGCCACTGCACGGCGACCACGCGAAGAAGATCTCGATCCTGCGGGTTCTGCTGAAGTTGACTCTGATGCTCCAGCCTCCACTTCTTGAAATGGATGCCCTTCTCCAGAGTACCCTTCTCGACCAGATCGTCGGCATACTGCTGTAGATGGGCAGCGTAGGAACTCCAGTTGGGATAGGGCGGATGGTCCTTCCAGCGCTTCGCCATCTGTCGCAGTGTGAAGATGCTCGCCGCTTCGCACGCGGCTTCCTCGAGCCAATGATGCGGATCGGGATCTTCATCGAACCCGCACAGGATATGACCCATCTCGTGCCCGAACTGATAGGCCATCTGGGCCCAGCGCCGACCTTGGGCAGCCAGCCGAAAGCGGATGGCACCGTCAGGCCCTCTCCGATGTAGAACGATCGGTCCACCGCTGGGCTCCACTCGTATCAGCGGAAGTTGTGGCGATCCTGCAGCCTGCCACAGCGGTTCAGCGGCGGAAAGCAACACCGCATGCACGTCGGCCAGGGTGGCATTCCCCCACCCTTCCTCGACCAGTTCGATGCGCAGGTCCGCCGCAACCACCGGTGACGCACTCCCGAGCAGCACCCAGAATAGAATCCCACAGGCGATCGATCGGGCGGCTGGAGTCGTCACAGTGATCACTCCGGCATCTGTTTCATCTGTTTCTCCGGGGTTTGTTTCCCCGGTGGCGCATCTTCACCCTGGATGTAGTCCTTCGGCTTGTAGAAGTAGGCCACCCCCATGAAGACGAACGCCGTGGCCAGCATCAATTGGGTGAAGAACCAGAAGTAGGGCGCACCCTGGAGAGTGGTCGCTCCCCCGACGTGAGCCAGCGCATCCCCCTTGAAGGGCTGGACAGCAATATTGGCGGCCACGATCGAGGTGCGAACGGGCAGAAAGTCCTCGACCGAAAGCGTGCCTGCTCCCTCGGAGCCACTCGCCTTCTCCAGTTCGATCTGGGCCTTACGCCGCTCGATCCAGGAGTACCTCGGGGTGGCATCTGCATCTGTGACACTCTGGCGCATGACCGCTTCCTCCTGAGCTGCCACCGACAGGCTGGCGACCTCGACCCCGATCCAGGCATCGAAGGGGGTGTGCTGGAGACCATCAGGACCATCGCTGGAGATGACGAAGTTCTGGCGATTGATCAACTGGTAGCGCAGTGGATTTTCCCAGGGGTCCTTCAAGGCGCCAACGATTCCCCCACCATCCGAAGTCAGTGGTAAACGATCATTCTGTTGCCAGTACTGATCGATGAGACCCAGCCCCTGCTCCAGAATCGCCGTCTCTGCCAGCACCAGGCCACTCTTGCTGCCACTGTTGTTGAACTGCACCCGGATGTCATCGGCAGGGTCTTCGACCGAGAATCCCGGAAGAAGCAAGATGAAGCCCTCTCCCTCTCCCTGGGAGTAGGTCATGTGGGCTTTTTTGGCGAGTTTTATTCGCTCGGGTTCTGTCTTCAAATCCTTGACCTCAGCCGCCACTTCGACGGCTACTGCGATCGTATCGGGCACGACGATGTTGTGATTGACCGCCGCCGTGAAGTAGTTACCAAGAGAAACGCTCATCAGGAAGAGCGCCATGATCACCGACTTCATCCTCTTCGGCGCCTGGGTATAAGCAAACTCCAGTCCTGTGATGGAGACCATCACCTCGGCCGCTGTGAGGATCGAGTAGGCGAGAATTTGCCAGCCGATGGAGGGGGTTTCTCCGGCATCGATGAGCCCCTGGGCGATCGCCACCATGGCAAAGCCTCCGACCATCACGAATAACCCGAGAGAGATCTTTCTCACCGGTGTCAGTTTCCACACCCGGTCGATGGCGGGGTAGACCAGAAACTGAAAGGTCGGGATCAAGATCAGGATCATCACCGGATTGACCGCCTGGACCTGCGATGCCAGCCACGTCACCCCGAGCCAGTTGCGATCCATATCCTGTGCCTGGAGCACCCAGGAGGATCCGGTCTGATCGAACAGTGCCCAGAACACGGCGATGAAGATGAAGATGACACTGACCTTGAGCATCGACTGGATGCCGACTGCGCTGAAGGTCTCACTGAACCAGGCTTTTCCCCCCGGAGGGATGTGGACGAAGACATTTCGGCCCATCCAGAAAGCGAAGGTGGCGATCGCCATCAAGATTCCTGGAATCCCGAAGGCCAGGTGTGGGCCGTACCACTCCAGCAGCCAGGGGGTCAGCAAGGTCGACAGGAAGGCACCGGTATTGATGGAGAAGTAGAACCAACCAAATGCTTTGGTCAGGAGGTAGGAATTCTTGATTCCAAATTGATCTCCGACGTGGGCAGAAACACAGGGCTTGATTCCGCCGGAGCCAAGGGAGATCAGCAGCAGCCCGATCCAAAGGGTCTGGAAAGGGTCAAGAGAAGCATGAATGCCCATCAGAGCGAGCACGCCATGCCCTGCACAATAGACCATGCTCAGAGCCATGATGGTCAGGTACTTGCCGAGGAAGATGTCTGCGATCAGCGCCCCGAAGATGGGGGTGAAGTAGACCGCAGTGGTAAACAAGTGGTAATTCTCGACCGCTGTGGCTCTCGCCATCGGATCGCCGCCGCTGGCCCCTGGCATCAAGAAAAGGAACTGGGTCATGAAGACGACCAGGATCCCCTTCATGCCGTAAAAACTGAATCGTTCAGCCGCTTCATTGCCGATGATGTATGGGATCCCCTTGGGAATCTCAGTGGTCAGGGGGGGCGTGGAGAGATGACTCGACGACATGTATCAACACCTCACAGATTCAGCAGAATATCTGGAGGAAACCAATGCGGCTTCCCCGACCTCCGGAAGGCGAGGCCATCCGACTCGGGAGTGTGACAAAGGAGACTCCCGTTCGCAACCGGGCGAGCAGGGACAGAAAGCCGATTCAGACTCAGTCGACAGTGAGCAGGTCCGTGACCCGTTGGATGAAGTCGGGAATTCTGAAGGGTTTCTGGAGGAAGTTCACCGATGGGGCAACCTCCTGAAGCACCGATTGATCATAGCCACTGACCGCCAGCACTTTGGTATCGGCAGCATGGTCCGAGAGGTAGCGCAGCAACAACTTGCCCCCATCCAAAGGCATGGCCACATCGGTCACGACCAGATCGTATGGGGACTCAGATTTCTTGATCATCTCTATCGCCTCCGCTCCTGAACTGGAGGTGTCCACCACGAACTTCTCACCTCGAAGAGCTCCAGCGGTCAATTCGAGGATCAGCGGCTCATCATCGACCAGTAGAACCCTGTAGGATTCTTGCTCCGGAATCGAATCTTCGGCCTCGGTTTCCAAGGTCAGTTTCAAGGTCGTCAGCGGAAAGAAAAGTTCAAATCGAGTTCCGATTCCAACGGTACTCTGCACGCCAATTGAACCCTTCGACTGCTTCATGATCCCATGAGCGATCGCCAGCCCGAATCCCTTTCCCCGCTCGGGATCCTTGGTGGTGAAAAACGGTTCGAAAATCTGCTCTAGTATCGATTCTTCGATTCCGCACCCATCGTCTTCCACCGCCAGAACGACGTAATCTCCTGGAGGAAGATCTTGACCATGGCCCTCATCATTGGTGAGTGTGCGAGAGTTGAGTTCGATCCACAAATCCCCCTGCGGCTCCATCGCCTCTCGAGCATTGAGCACCAGATTGGTCACGACCATCGCCAGTTGAGTGGGGTCGACCTTGACCACGAGACCTGGAATATCAAAGCCACGCGGGTGGAGTTTGATCTCCTTACTGGCCACCATCTCTTCCAGCACCGAGAAAAAGTCCTGCATTTTGGCGGCAACGTCCATGACTGTGTAGCGCATCACTTGCTGACTGCTGACTGTCATCAATTGCTTGGTCAACTCTGCCGCTTGATTTGCCGCTTTCTGGATCCGATTCGCCTCGAGTTTTGCAGTTGGCAGGTCCCCAGTCCGATCTCTCAGAATGCGATCAGAACCGCCCAAGATGACCGTTAGAAGATTATTGAACTCATGCGCAATCCAACCAGAGACTCGACCGATGGCATCCATATTTTGCGACTTGCGAAGGACCTGCTCGAGTCTCCGGGTTTCGGACACATCGCTCAGGAATCCTTGATATTGCCCGTCGGGCCGCTTTTCTGCCTGCATCATCAGGCAACAATGCCCAGACATCACCTTGCGGAACCGGACTTCAATGGAGGTCTTGATTTCCTCGACCGGGTCGACCAGATTTCGATCTTCCGGATGACAGAAATCGACCAGTCTCTTCCCGATCACATCATCCAACTCATTGCCGAGCAGATGTTTCCATGCCTGATTTGCGTATAAAATGCATCCAGCATCGTCATAGAGAACAACGATGTTTGGCACCGCCTCGAAAAGTTGGCGATAGCGACTTTCTGAAGCCTTCAATTGCTCGAAGATACTTTTTTCGACCTGGATATGAAGCTCCAGTTCTTTCTCCGGATCCGAATCGGTCACGCTGATACTCCCACGGGTTCCAGAAACTGCTGAGAGTTCCACACATCTTCGTAAGGCGGAAAAACGTATTCACAACCATGCTTGTGCTCGAAGGCATTCAACTCGCAGGTCGCATCATTGAAACTCGGCAACTTGTCACCAATACCTTTGACTGATCTCCCCGCGGAATCCACGAGACTAGAAGCCTCCACCCCGACAATGCCATCGCATTTCACATTCTCTTCATCCCGTCGATTCGAGAGATTTCTGCTGGGAAATGCCTGGCACCATCGCTTGCCCGGAACCACAGGAAGGGGATCTCCAAACTTCGCAAATGGCTCGATGGATTCATCCGAGCGATCGCTGATAGGTAAGAAATCTATCCGCTGCTGCTCGAATCGATCCGCAGCCTCGATGGCACCGTGGAGAAGCCCGACCGGTTGCTGATCATCGTTGTGGAATCCGATCCGCAAGAGCACCTTTATTGGCGAATCTGACACTCCAGGCCTCCTGCTAATTCTGCCATCATCGCCTGAGTCAGTTCAACTCCCCGGACGGTTAGAGCTGGAACATACCACCCCAGGACGTCCTGATATTCTGGTTCAATCCAAGGGTTAACGCCAATCAGTCCCAAACGGATCCTGGCGACCCGACTTTGGCCCACGAACGCTACTCGGAGTAGCGCTCTAACCATGGTACAGGACGATCTGGACCCTTCCTGGCCCATGAACCCCGGTGATCAGCACCCCTTCAATATCGGCGGTTTTCGAAGGCCCCGTGACCAGGGTCATGCAGGAAGGGAGATCCTCCGGCGAGATGCTGAGGTCCAGAAGATCTTCAACAATTCGAGAATCGGCAAGCAATACCAGGTGGTTGGGCGGGACCAGCGATGTCAACCGCGACTCCTGATCAGAGCCGGTGACCACCACCGACCCGGTGCTGGCCACGGCTGCCTTCGCCATGGTGATCCCGCATTCTATCTCCTGATACAAAACATCCAGTTCGACACCCTCTCTTGCCACCCGGATCGAAGATTCATTCATCTTCTCGACGAGTTCCTGTTCGATGATGGGATCATTGGAAATCTGGACCGATGTAATCGCGGCTTCGGTGAGGAAGTTCACAGCCACCTTGGCCACTTCCGCTCGCGGACAGATCAAGACATCCATCCCCACTGCGCGAGCTCGATCGACAAACAGAGCTCGCAGATTTTCTCTTTCATCCCCTGAGCCTGGCAATGAAGGTCGAACCATGTCGTGATCGACCACCAGCGGATCCACCGATTGTCCAGGGGATCGGCCCAGAGCCGCTCGAATTCGATCTAGAAAAATATTCTTGGCAGTGCCTTTCATCGAATCGCCCCTCCTCGATCTCGCCATCGTTTTCGAAAACTGCGACTTGCAGGAAGGATCAGGTCCCGATCTCTGGTCCACCCAGACAAGGGACCTGGCGCAGCTCTGAGGCGATCCGATCCGCCGGAAAAACAACGCAACAAGTACCGATGGATCGATGCGGCGAATCGATAGTAGCGATCGGAAGAGAATGCGATTCGCATTCCCCACAGTGCCATCCTCTCTCCGGTGGTTCCGCGGCGCTTGCGAGTTTTCCGACGCAGTGCCACGAGCATCCGCGGCAGATCGATGTTGACGGGGCACGCCTCGTAACATGCACCGCAGAGGCTAGATGCCTCCGGTAGAGTGGGATTTCGGTCGAGACCTTGCAGCAATGGAGTGATCACCGCTCCGATCGGACCGCTGTAGACCGACCCGTAGGCGTGTCCGGTGGCCTTGCGATAGACCGGACAAGCATTCAGGCATGCTCCACAGCGGATGCACCCCAGAGACTCCCGGAATTGCGGGTCTGCCAGGATTCGAGTCCTCCCGGCATCGACCAGAACCACATGCATCTCCTCCGGTCCATCGAGATCGTCCTGACGACGGGGGCCGGTCAAGACCTGGGTGTAACAGGTCAACGGCTGTCCGGTCGCCGATCGTGCCAGCAAGTGCAGTAAAAACCAAAGATCCTTGAATGCGGGAACCAGTTTCTCGATGCCCACTACCGCGATGTGCGTAGGGGGTGCGGAGGTACAGAATCGTCCATTGCCCTCGTTGGTGCACAGCACCAGCGAGCCACTCTCCGCCACCAGAAAGTTGCCGCCAGAGATCCCCAGATCTGCTCGGCGATACTTCTCCCTCAGATGTTCACGAGCGATGCGAGTCAGTTGCTCCGGCTCTTCGGTGTACTCGGCACCGAGTTCTCTGACAAAGGCACGGGCCACCGATTTACGATCCTTGTGGATCATCGGCATCACGATGTGACTGGGAGCATCATCGTCGATCTGGATGATGAACTCACCGAGATCGGTTTCCACCGTCTCAATTCCAGCGGCCTCCAACTGGGGAAGAAGATGAGTCTCCTCGGTCACCATGCTCTTCGACTTCACACATAATTTGACATTCTTCTCGCGTGCAATTTCCACCACGATTCGATTCGCCTCTTGATGATCGCTGGCGAGATGGACTCGTGTCCCGGCCGCTTCTGCCCGTTCAATCCAGGTTTCGATGTAGTGATCCAGATGATCGATGGTATGACGCTTGATCTCTCCTGCGATCGATCGGATTTGATCGACATCGTCGCCAAATGCTTCCTTGAGAACATCCCTGCGAGCCTGATCCTTGAGGGTTGTGGCTTCTCTCACGGCAGATTGAAGAGACTCATCCTCGAGGAACTGCTGGGCTCGCGGACGGATGTCATGGACCCCTCGTGGAAACAGGATCGGCTCACCATCGACACTGGTGGGAGGGGCTGCGGGTTTCTTCAACGGGTTTCCTGCTCCCTCGACTGAAGTCCCAGTGCCTGACAGAACCACTCCGCCACGTGCTGGATCTCGACCGGAGTTCCTCGACGCGAGAGCCGACCCTCGATGTTCATGGTGCAACCGGTGTCATTGCACAGCAAAACCGGTGCACGACTCTCCTCCAGCGCAGCACAGCGATCCTCTGCCAAGGCTCCCGAGATCGCTCCGAACTTGCTGGCGAAGGTGCCGCCAAATCCGCAACACTGCTCCTCCTGGCGCAATCGCTTCACTTCCAGCCCCGGAATCGACTCGAGAAACCGACCGGATGCATCGAACCGGTTCAACTCCCGTAAGTGGCATGAAGGGTGCCAAGCGACCACCGAAGCGGCATTTCCCGGATCACCGACGATCTCATCGGGAGCCAGCCCCAGTTCCTCTTCGATGAACTGAACCAGTTCTCGGGTGCGACGCACCAACGACTGCACATTGGCCGGGACCACGCTCTCCGACCCGAACAATTCCAACGCATGACGAGTGATCATCGCGGCGCACGATCCAGAGGGCGTCACGATCCACTCATCCCCCTCGAAGATCTGGGCCATCCGCAAGACCATGGCCCTTGCGGCTTCTTCGTCGCCGGAATTGCGATGCGCCTGGCCACAACAAGTTTGCCCTTCGGGAAAGATCACCTCACAGCCCAGATGCTCCAGCAACAAGGCGGTCGCCTCCGCCGCTTTAGGGGCAAACTGGTCCGCAAGGCAGGGAATAAACAGCAAGATGCGCAAGCTCTGGCCTCCTCCATCCGCCTCCCCCGATAAAATCGGCCTGGAGGCACTCTTCGACACTCTTCGCCACACCGAGAAGATCACCTCGCAGCGGCTCCCGGGCAAGTCACTGCATCTCTGATCCTTGACACCCAGCGCTCACCAGAGGACTCTCATACCATCGCGGAGGACCACCTCCGACGAGAAATTCTGACCGCTCATTCCCGAGGAGGTAAACCGTGGCGTCCATTCAGGGCCCAGCGCTGTTTCTGGCGCAATACATGGCCGATGAGGCCCCCTTCGACAACCTCGACACCATCGTCGACTGGTGCAAGGATCTCGAATACACCGGCGTGCAGATTCCGACCTGGGACCCCCGTTGTATCGATCTCGCCCAGGCCGCCGAATCTCAAGGTTATTGCGACGACTGGAAAGGTCGTCTCGAACAAAAAGAGATGGCCGTCACCGAACTGTCGACTCACCTTCAAGGACAGCTGGTGGCTGTCCATCCCGCTTATGACTCGATGTTCGATGGATTCGCTGCAGACGCAGTGAAGGGAAATCCTGCCGCTCGAACCGAATGGGCCATCGAACAGGTCAAGCAATGCCTGAAGGCGAGCCAGCGGTTGGGGCTGACATCGATGGTCACCTTCAGCGGTGCGCTCGCATGGCCTTACATCTACCCGTGGCCACAGCGCCCCGCAGGACTGGTCGAAGAAGCGTTCTCGGAACTGGCCAGAAGGTGGAAACCGATCCTCGATTATGCTGACGAGTGTGGTGTCGATTGCTCCTACGAGATCCACCCCGGAGAGGACCTCCATGACGGGGCCTCCTTCGAACGCTTCGTCGAGGCTGTCGGTGATCATCCACGTGCCTGCATCAACTACGATCCGAGTCATTTCGAATTGATGGCCCTCGACTATGTCGACTTCATCGATATCTACCACGACCGGATCAAGAGTTTCCATGTCAAGGATGCAGAACTGGTGCGCTCGGGAAGGACCGGAGTCTACGGTGGCTACCTCGACTGGAAGGACCGCTCTGGCCGCTTCCGCACCCCCGGTGAAGGCGCCATCGATTTTTCTGCGATCTTCACGGCCCTGACTCGCCACGGTTTCGACGGCTGGGCAGTGGTCGAATGGGAATGCCCCTACGAACACTCCTCGGTGGGAGCGGCCAAGGGCGCAGAGTTCGTCAATGCTCACATCATCCAGGTGACGGAGAGTTCCTTCGACGATTTTGCCGGCGGTAGCGATCCGGCAGAGAATCGCAAGATCCTGGGACTGGACTGAGGAGGATCGAATGAGTCAACGAGTTCGGATCGGAATGATCGGCGGTGGCCAGGGAGCATTCATCGGTGGAGTGCACCGTATCGCACTTCGGATGGATGATGCCTTTGAACTGGTCGCGGGCTGCTTCGGAAGAGATCCCAACAACACCAAAGCCACCGGTGCAGAACTGGGGCTCGATCCCGATCGCTGCTACCCCACCTGGGAACGGATGATCGAGGCGGAATCACAACTTCCCCCCGAACAACGCATCGAGGCGGTCAGCATCGTCACCCCCAATCATGTCCACCACGGCCCGGCAAAGGCCGCGCTGGAAGCGGGATTCCATGTCATCTGCGACAAGCCTCTCTGCATCTCGCAGGAGCAAGCGGACGATCTGGCCGCTACCGTCGAGAAGACCGGCAGGGTCTTCGCCCTGACACACAACTACTGCGCCTCTCCGATGGTGCGTGAAGCGCGGGAGAGGATCGCCCGAGGAGACCTGGGAACGATTCGAAAGGTCTACGTCGAGTACCTGCAAGGCTGGCTCTCTGAAAAGCTCGAGGACTCCGGTCAGAAGCAAGCGGACTGGCGAACCGATCCTGCCCGCTCAGGACCGGTCGGAGCTCTCGGTGACATCGGCACCCATGCGCACCAGTTGCTCGAGTTCGTTTCTGGAGATCGAGTGACCTCCATCTACGCGATACTACAGACTTTCGTCGAGGACCGAGCCCTCGACGACGACGACATGATCCTGCTCAAGATGGCCAGTGGAGCCACCGGAACCCTGTGCTGCAGCCAGGTATGCTTCGGCAAGGAAAACGGTCTGAAGTTGCGCATCTTCGGAACCGAGGGAGCCATCGAGTGGGACCAGGAACAGCCCAATGATCTGAAGGTGATCGGTAGCGATGGAGCGGCGACGACGATTCGCACGGCGACCGGAGCGGCCGGCGAAGCGTCCACCTCTCTCACCCGGACACCCGCCGGACACCCGGAGGGTTACCTGGAAGCATTCGCCAACATCTACATTGCTTTCGCCCGAGCGATTCGCCAGCAAGAGCAGCCGCTGGCCAACCCGTTCCCGACCGTCGATGACGGAGTCCGTGGAATCCGTTTTGTCGGTGCGGCGCTCCTCTCCAGTGCAGAAAATCGCTGGGTCGACATCCCCGAATAGGAGACATCCAGATGACCGACTCGTACGCACCCAAGCCTGAAGACCGATTCACCTTTGGCTTGTGGACGGTGGGAAATCCCGGAAAGGACCCATTCGGTCCGGCGGTTCGCCCGACTCAGGACCCCTGTGATCTGGTCCGGATGCTCGGCGAGATCGGTGCCTGGGGAGTCAACCTCCACGACAACGATCTGATCCCCTTCGGTGCCAGCGCATCGGAGCGAGACACCATCGTCGGCAACTTCAAGGCCGCCTGCGAAGAGAGCGGCATCGTCGTACCGATGGCCACCACCAACCTGTTCAGTCATCCGATCTTCAAGGACGGCGCCTTCACCGCCAACGATCCGAAGGTTCGGGCCTTTGCACTGCGCAAGACGATGGACGCCATCGATCTGGGAGTCGAACTGGGTGCCCAGAACTTCGTCTTCTGGGGCGGCCGCGAAGGCACAGAAGTGGACGCATGCAGAGACCCACGCACTGCGATCAAACGCATTCGTGATGGCATGAACTTTCTCTGTGAATACGTCAAAGACCAGGGATACAGTCTTCGTTTCGCACTCGAGGCAAAGCCAAATGAACCACGCGGCGACATCTACTTCCCCACCACCGGTCATATGCTTCACTTCATCGAGACCCTCGAGCACTCCGAGATGGTTGGAGTCAATCCAGAAGTGGCCCATGAAACGATGGCGGGACTCTCCTTCGTCCACGCCGTCGGTCAGGCGATGGAAGTGGACAAACTGTTCCACATCGATCTCAACAGCCAGAAGATCGGCCGCTACGACCAGGACTTCCGCTTCGGCTCGGAGGATCCCAAGCAAGCACTGCTGCTCATCCGGCTGCTGGAAGGAACCGCTGGTGGAGAGCGCTGGGAGGGCTCGCGGCACTTCGATGCCCATGCCTACCGCACCGAGGACGTCGACGGTGTGTGGGAGTTCGCCCGCGGCTGCATGCGTACCTACAACATCCTGAAGGAACGAGCTCATGCCTTCGACAGCGATCCGGAGGTCCGGGAGTTGATCGCAGACATCCGCGACCCGGAGATCGATCCGTTGCTGAAGGACTACTCCCCCGAGAAGGCGGCTTCCCTGCGGCAACTCTCCCTCGACCCCGATGCCATCGGAGCGGTCGGGATGCAGTGGGAGCGACTCGATCAGCTGCTGATCGAGTACCTGATCGGCGCAAAGTAACCACGGATGGCTGATCCAGAGCAATCCGACCTGAATCCCCCTTCCCTCGAGATCCCCGGCTACCAGTTCATCTCCCTCGTCGGCGAAGGCGGGTTTGGCGAGGTCTATCACTGCCGGGAAAAGGAGGGTCTGAAGCGAGATGTGGCGATCAAGGTAATCCGCCTCGGTATGGGAACCCGTGAAATTCTCGCTCGCTTCGATGCAGAGATGCACGCTCTCGCCCGGATGAATCACGATCATGTCGCTCATGTCATCGGAAGTGGTTCACTGGAGAATGGTCGCCCATTCTTCGTCATGGAATTCATTCCCGGTGCGACATTGCTGAAATGGGTCGACCAGAACTCTCCTCCACTCGCCCAGCGGCTGGAGGTGTACCAGCAGATCTGCGCTGCAGTGCAGCATGCTCACTCGAGGGGAATACTGCACCGGGATCTGAAACCGGGAAACATCATCGTCACCGATCAGGATGGGAAGCCCCACGCCAAGGTGATCGATTTCGGCCTCGCCAAGGCGCTCTCCGATCCTCTCACCGACAAGACATTGATGACCGGTGACCAATACGTACTCGGTACCTGGGATTACATCAGCCCCGAGCAAGCGTGGAGTCACGGTGCAGATGTGGATATTCGAAGCGATGTCTATTCCCTCGGTGGCATCCTCTACCGGTTGGTTTCCGGTGAGCCGCCCTTCGACAAGTTGAAAGAGCATCACGAGACGGAGATCCTGCGAATTCTCCGGGATGATTCCCCCATCCGTCCCAGCAGCAGGGTGCAGAAACTGAACGCCGATGTCGATCACAATGCACTGCGCAACGAACTGGACTGGATCGTCCTGAAGGCACTCGAGTCCGATCCCCAGCGCAGATATGCAACGGTCCAGGCGCTCTCCGATGACATCGACCGACACCTGGTCGGCACCGAACCGATCGTGGCACGCCCCCCTTCGCGGCTCTACCTGCTCAACAAATGGTGTCGCAGGCATCCATTCTTCACCGTGCTGGCGGTCATCTCTGTCATCTTCTTGTCGGCGATGGGGACCCTCGGCTGGATCGCCTACGAGCAGAAGACGATCGCCAACGACCGCCTCTTTGAAGTGCTGTCCCTCTCGATGGATCAAGACATCGATCAGTTGATCGTGGAAGCGGCGGAGCTGTGGCCTCCCCAGCGGGACCAGACCCTCGCTTACCAGGCGTGGCTCGATCGGGCGGATCAGTTGATCACGGGTTCCACCCGGACCGATTCGAATGGTGAGATCCGATCGACACCGAGCCTGGTGCAGCAGAAGAAAGCTCTCGATCAAATTCGATCTCGCGCCGTCTCGCCAGCTTCGGATTCACCGATCTTCCACGACTCCGAAGATGGCTGGTGGTACAGGGAGCTGTCGAAACTGGTCGAACGGATCGAACAGTTCCACCACCCTGAAAACGGGATCGCTGGAGATGGCATTCATCCGATCCACGGCTGGGGAGTCCGTCGACGTCTTCACCATGTCCAGCAGTTACAGACCGACCACGACCGCTGGCAAGCATCGTGGCAACTGGCCCTGAAGGAGATCTCGGCGTCGCGTCGCTACTCGAAGGACCTCAGCATCACTGCACAGGCGGACCTGCTCCCCATCGGAGCAGACCCCGATTCAGGACTGTGGGAGTTTTCTCACCTACCCACCGGATTGACCGCCACCAGAGATCAGTCAGGAAAGTTGATCATCACTCCCGAAGTGGGAGTCGTCCTGGTGCTGGTTCCTGGTGCCACCTCCTGGATCGGATCACAGGCGCAATCGAAGGAGTTTCCTCACTTCGATCCGGCCACCGAGAGTTGGGAAGGCCCTCCCATCCAGGTGACCGAAGCGGCCTATTTCCTGTCCAAGTATGAAATGACCCAGGCTCAGTGGCAGAGGCTCACTGGATCCAACCCCAGTGGCTACGGTCCCTCCAGGCTCGAAACACAGGTGAATGGAATCAACTACAACTGGAGCGGTCTTCACCCCGTCGAGCAGATCTCCTGGATTGATTGCCAGAAATGGCTGCCCCGATTGAACCTGCAATTACCCACCGAGGTTCAGTGGGAACTCGCTTGCCGCGGAGGAACCGACACCCCTTTCCCTGTCGGGTCGAAGGAGGATCTCCCTGCTGGGCGTTATCACATCGCATATCCCGCTTCTACAGCCATCGACTCGAGCCGCAAGTACCCATTCCACACACCTGTCGGAATTCGCCCGGCCAATCCTTTTGGATTTCACGACATGATCGGAAACGTCAGGGAGTGGTGTCGAGATCGACTCATCGAGGCACCTCTCGGCACCTCACCATCTGAAGACACATTGCTGCGTTCATTCCGAGGAGGGTGCTTCGTCTCCCAGGCGGAAGATTCCCGGATCTCGAATCGTCCTTCTGGTGACCTGACCTACCTGCACCGTGTCCTCGGCGTCCGACCTGCCAGAAGGCTCTCCGACTGACGACTTCAATACTTGCCGAGACAGAGCCATTGTGAAGTCTGGCCGGTATATTATCATTTCTCCCGCAGTTCGATTTGAATCAAACTTCATGGGAGATTCCATCCATTGAACAAGGCCATTGATCCCGATCCAGCCGAAGTTTTCCCCGAGTTTTCCGGGTTCGAGGTCGTTTCACTGCTGGGTGAGGGTGGATTTGGCGAGGTCTACCGCTGCAAGGAGTTGACAGGCCTCGGTCGCGAGGTCGCCATCAAGGTGATTCGCCTCGGCATGGGAACCCGTGAAATCCTCGCCCGATTCGATGCAGAGATGCACGCCCTCGCCAAGATGAATCATGAACATGTCGCCCGGGTCATCGGCAGTGGTTCCACCGAGCAGGGACGCCCCTACTTCATCATGGATTTCATCGATGGGCCCACCCTCGCCAACTGGGTCGACCAGCATTCACCCTCGCTTGCGGTGCGCCTGGAGATGATGCAGCAGATCTGTTCTGGAGTTCAGCACGCGCACAGCAAGGGAATCATCCACCGGGACCTGAAACCGGGAAACATCATCATCCGCGAGTACGAAGGAAAGCCGCAGGCCAAGGTGATCGACTTCGGACTCGCCAAGGCGCTCTCCGATCCGCTCACCGACAAGACGCTGATGACCGGCGATCGCTATGTGCTCGGCACCTGGGATTACATCAGCCCGGAACAGGCGTGGAGTCATGGATCCGATGTCGATACGCGAAGCGATGTCTACTCCCTCGGCGGCATCCTGTATCGATTACTGACTGGACTGGCTCCCCATGAAGGACTTCGAGACCATCACGAGACTGAAATCCTGCGGATCCTCAAAGAAGAGACTCCAGAGCGTCCGAGCCGAAGACTTCGTGAGTCGTCAGGCCGCTACAACTCCGAGGCTTCTCCCGCTCTGCGAACCGAACTGGACTGGATCATCCTGAAAGCACTGGAGGTGGAACCGGATCGACGCTATTCGACGGTCCAGGCACTATCCGAGGATATTGATCGTCACCTGCTCGGCACCGAACCGGTCATCGCTCGCCCCCCCAGCATCGCCTACAAGTGGAACAAGTACATCCGCAGGTACCGCAAATCACTGGCAGCCACGGCGATCGTCATCATCGCTCTGAGTGGTGGAATCAGCTGGGCCCTGATCGAGCGAAATCAAGCCCAGGCACGAAGCCAGGAACTGGAACAGCTGACACGGTTCCAATCGGAGCAACTCGGATCGCTCGATGCTCACGCCATGGGGGTCACCCTCAGGGAAGGACTCGCTTCGAAACTGGCGGGACTTGCCCAGAGAAATGGGCTCGATGCCGAAGAGACCGCACAACTGCTCGAGGGATATGAAACTCTCGTTTCGGGCGCAGACTTCACCGGACTCGCCCTCGAATCCCTCGACACGCACATCTTCAAGGAAACCGAGGAGGCGATCGACGAGGAGTACACAGACCAGCCGCTACTGAGGGCTCGCCTGCTCCACACCCTCGGCAGGGTGATGTTCAGCACCGGTCTCCTCGAACGAGGCATCGGTCCTTCCACCGAAGCACTGAGCATTCGAAGCAACTTGCTCGAAGAGGGAGACGATCAGCTCCTGAAGTCGAAGCGATTGCTGGGACAGGTCTACACCAGGTTGGGCAAGATCCCCGATGCGCTGACTCTACTGACGGAGGCATACGAGACCAGCCACAGGATCCACGGCCCTGACCACGAACAAACCATCGAATCGATGAGTAGCCTTGGAGATTTCGAGGCGAGACGCGGAAACTTGCCCCGCGCCGAGGAGTTACTGACCAGCGCTTTCGAGAGTTTGCTGCGGAGCCGGGATGAGGAAGATTATGACACCTATCTGGCGAGGGGGCGTCTCGCCTGGCTGCTGGCGATGCGAGGTGATTTCGAGGATGCAGAGGAACTGATACGTCAATCGATCGACGGCCTCCGCTCCGTCGTCGGGAATGACCACATGGATACGCAGTCTGCCCTGACCGTTCTCGGAAACCTGCTCGGCATGCAGGGCAGGTACGACGAGATCACCCCCTTGTTCGAGGAGGTGCTCGAGACCAGACGACGCATCCTCGGAAATGAACACCCACAGACACTGATGGCGATCAACAGCATGGGGCATCTCCTGCACCGCCAGGGAACTCTCGATCAAGCGGTGGTGCTCTACAAGGAGAGCCTCGATGGTTGCCGGCGCAACCTCCCCAACGCCCATCCCGATACGATGCTCGCTGCCAACAACATCGGTGTCCTGCTGCTGGACCTGGGAGAGCTGGAAAAAGCAGAGCCTTACCTGCTCGAAGCCCGTGAAGGCAGGGAGAAGATTCTGGGTCTCGACCATGTCGACACCCAGACCTCGAGGAATGATATCGGCATGTTGCGGTTGGAGCAGGGGGATCTCGCCACCGCAGAAGATCTGCTCCTTTCCAGCCACCGCTGGTTGCTGAACCATCACGGGCCAGGACACCTGGTGCCCTTCGAATCTCTCGACCGATTGAGGATCCTCTACGAGGAAGCCAACGAGCCCGATAAGTTTGTCCAGTTGTGGCACGAGATTCATGACCCCATCACTGACACTCCCGCGGCATCATCCCCTGCAGCTCTGGCTTCATTGGCGAGATTTGGGGCCCTGCTTCTGAAGCAGGAGAAGTTCAGCGAAGCACGGGGGATCCTGGCACCCGCTGAGGAATCAGCGGCCAAGATCTTGCTCACCGAAGATCCTCTCCGATTCGCAGAGTTCCTCTGCTCCCTCTGCCTCGCTCTGCTCGGCGATGAGTTCGATGGTGCATACGACAAGATCGAATCGAGGCTGAACGAGGCCTACCAGCTGGTTCTGGAGGCGGCAGATCGGTCCGATCCGGTGAGTCTCTCGTGCCAGCGAGCATTGATCTTGCTCTACTCGAAGTGGCACGATGCCTCCCCCGATGGAGCACTCGAAAAGAAACTCGCCCAGTGGCAAGACACTCTTCGCGATTCGATGGAGGCCGCCGAACCCACTACCGACTGACTCGAGGCGATCGCCGACACCACCAGATGGTCAGGTACCCGGGAATATAGTTTCCTGAAGAAACGAGGCATCGATGCACATCGTTACGAGACTATTTCTGCCGTTACTCCCTCTACTTCTGATCTTTCCTTCCGGTTGTCAGGTCACCGATCCGCCCATGGTCGGTCCCGGAAACGACGGTCATTGGGTCCCCACCCGGCAACTGATCCGACCGGCGGGACAAACGGTGCAGTTCTCCGGTAGACCGGTCGATCTCGTGGTCCATCCGACCGGCGATTTCATCTACATCAAGGATCACCGTGGGATCGTCGTCCTCGATCGAGCGATGAAGGCCCCACTGCAAGAACTCCGATTTCCCAGCGGTGGCGGATCGATGCATGGCATCGCCATCGACGGCAACGGCACACGCCTGTGGGCGACCAATGCACAGTCGAACCTGCACGAGGCTGCCATTGCAGAAAACGGAACCATCTCATGGACAAGGTCCATCCCCCTACCCGGACCCGCTGGCAAGGGGGACTCTCACTCCACCGGTATCGCCATCACCAGGGACGAGAAGACCGCATTCGTCTGCCAGTCGAGGAACAATTCTCTTGCCGTGATCGACCTCGCTACGGGGAAGCGAACTGCTGAAATCGCCGTCGGTGTCGCTCCTTACGATGTGATCCTCTCCCCCGATGAAAAAACCGCCTATGTCTCCAACTGGGGTGGACGCAGGGCCCAGGAGGGAGACCTCACCGCCGATTCCTCCGGAACCGAGGTCATCGTCGATGAAAGAGGCGTCGCCGCCAGCGGCTCGGTGTCGATCATCTCCCTGACAGAGACAAGACGAGAAGTGCTGGTCAACATCGAGACTGGACTCCACCCATCCGACATGGTTCTCACCGCCGATGGCTCGACTCTCTACGTGGCCTGCGTCAACTCCGACCGCGTCGACATCATCGATACCGCTACTGCAAAGGTCACCGGGAGCATCTCGACCCGTCCCCTCGACGACCTGCCCTTCGGTAGCCTGCCCAATGCACTCGCACTCGATGAAACCAACCAGCGTCTCTACGTTGCAAACGGCGGAAACAATGCGGTCGCCACCGTCGACCTCTCCAGCAACAACGAGATCATCGGCTTCATTCCCTCCGGCTGGTTCCCGGGAGCTCTGGCCATCTCCGAAGGTCTTCTCTACAGCGCCAGCGTCAAGGGGGTGGGAAGCCGAGCCGGGGATCCTGAGCCGAAGGGATGGAGCGTTTACTGGTACCGCGGCACCGTGAACCGGGTCGAGACTCCAGGGCAAGATGAGTTGAAGAAGATGACCCGACAGGTGTTCTCCGACAACCGCACCCAGCACGCGCTTCGTTCCAACACGATGCGCGGAAGCGGTGGCACTCCCCGTCCCGTGCCACGCAAGATCGGCGAACCATCAGTCTTTGATCATGTGGTCTACATCATCAAGGAGAACCGTACCTACGATCAGGTTTTTGGAGATGTCGAACGCGGCAACGGAGACCCTTCCCTTTGTATCTTCGGCGAAGAGATCACTCCCAACCACCACGCACTCGCCGACGAGTTCGTGCTGCTCGACAATTACTACTGCAACGGCGTCAACTCCTCCGATGGTCACTCCTGGACCACCGAGGGGATCGTCACCGACCATCTGGAGAAAAGTTTCGGAGGATTTACCCGTAGTTACACCTTTGGCGACGATCCACTGACCTTCTCATCGGAGGGATTCATCTGGGATCGAGTGCTGATGGCGGGGCTCTCCTTTCGCAACTATGGCGAGTTCGACTACGCCGAGCCGATCCCCTCTGGCTTGAGTTTCCAGGCCATCTACGACGACTTCATCAGCGGCGAGAAGAAGATCCAGTTCTCGCAGAAGATCGGCGTCGCACGGATGAAGCAGTACAGTTGCCGCGCGTATCCGGGATGGAACATGCGCATTCCGGATGTACTGCGCGCGGATGTGTTCCTGGAGGAGTTGAAAGGCTTCTCCAAGAATGGCGGCTTCCCCAACTTCAGTGTCGTCTACCTGCCGCAGGACCACACCACCGGGACGACTGCCGGCGCCCCCACTCCCCGTGCCCACATGGCCGACAACGATCTGGCCATCGGTCGCATCGTCGAGGGCATCAGCAACAGCCCCTTCTGGGAGAAAACCTGCATCTTCATCATCGAGGACGACCCGCAGAATGGGTTCGATCATGTCGATGGCCACCGCTCGCTGTGCCTGGTGATCAGTCCCTACTCACGACGGAGAGGCGAGGTGATCCACGACTTCTACAATCAGACCTCGGTGCTCCACACGATGACGAGGATCCTCGGCGTTCCTCCGTTGACCCAGCTATCGGCGATGATGCCGGTGATGGACAACTGCTTCACCACGCGCCCCGACTTCTCCCCCTACCGCGCTAAGCCCGCCACCATCGCACTCGATGAGGCGAATCCAGCCAAGAGTGCCCTCGGTGAGAAACAGTTACAGTGGGCCCTCGCCAGCGAGGCACAACCGTTCGAGAAGTTCGACATGGCGGACGAAGACACCCTCAACCGCATCCTGTGGCACGCCCAGATGGGGGTCGAAGCACCCTATCCCGATGCTTTCGCCGGTGCCCACGGCAGAGGGCTGACGCAACTGGAACTGATCCTGACCGGCGACGATGATGACGATTGATGGAAACGAGGCATTGGATGCTGCAAATCTGTAGTGTGTTGCTGATCCTGGCCGTGACCGGTGCGGGACCAGTCGCCAGCGATGACGATCCCGCACCACGATTGCGCCAAGGGTCTCATCAGAGCGAAGAGGCGGGGCGAAAGCAGCTGGAAGAGTACGCGTCGACCTTCGACAGTGCCCCGCAGTGGCAAAAGCGTGCCGCCAACATCCGCCAGCAGATCCTCCGTGGTGCCGGGCTCGATCCGATGCCGGCACGCCCACCGATCGTTCCCATCATCCACGACCGCCGCATCTACGACGGCTACAGCGTCGAGTCGATCGCCATCGAGACGGTGCCCGGCTTCTACCTGACCGGCTCCATCTATCGCCCGACAGAAGGCGATGGCCCCTTCCCCGGAATCCTGTCACCGCACGGTCACAGCCGCGGCGAAGCGGGCGGCAGAAAACGAGATCAGAACCAGATTCGCAGTGCGGTTCTCGCTCGGATGGGTGCAGTGGTGATCGGTTACGACATGGTCGGCTTCGGCGATTCACTGCTGGCAGGCTGGAAACATGAGCACCCCAAGTTGCTGCCGCTGCAGACCTTCAACAGCATCCGCATCCTCGACTACCTGGTTTCTCGTGAGGATGTCGACGCCGAGCGCATCGGTATCACCGGGTCATCGGGGGGTGGCACCCAGAGTTTCTTGCTGACCGCCATCGATGATCGGATCACCGTTTCGGTGCCGGTAGTGATGGTGTCTGCGCACTTCTTTGGCGGATGTGATTGCGAGAGCGGCCATCCGATCCATGTCAGTGCCCATCACGACACCAACAACGCCGAGATCGCGGCACTGGCGGCACCGAGGCCGATGATGCTGATCTCCTGCGGTGGCGACTGGACCCAGAACACCGATCAGGTCGAGTTTCCCTACGCCCAACGGGTCTATCGACTGCTCGGCGCCGAGCAGAATGTCGAGAACCTGCATCTGTCTGCGGAGCAGCACGACTACGGTGCATCGAAGAGGCAGGGAGCGTACCGTTTTCTGGCCCAGCATCTGAAGCTGGACATGAAGGGTCACAAAAATACCGATGGATCGTTCGACGAGAGTTTTGTCACTCAGGAGACATGGCAAAGGATGAGAGTTTTCGACGAGAAGCGGCCGTGGCCCTCTGACGCACTCGCCCCCAACTCGGAAGTGCTGTTTCCAGCCGCCAAAAGACAGCGTTCCTGACTCAGCGTTCCTGACTCAGCGTTCCTGA
>JABHOG010000048.1 GCA_018694835.1 Planctomycetota bacterium
GATGCTTGCTGGAGGGCGAGGAAGATCCGCGCCTCCTGATCCTCGCCAATCTCTCTCAGAACGCTCCTGAGGTTCCACATCGCTCGATCCGGGGTGGAGATTCCGAGCTGCTGGAAGCCTTCCCGACGGATCTGCTCCGGCTCACGGGAGGAGTCCGAATTCGGCTCATTCCCCGCTTCTGAAGCATCTCCTGCCATCGCACCCTCCTCTCGCCTCGATCTGGTGATCCCATTACGGGGTGCATCCTGCTCAAGGAATCGCTGCGAGGAAACCCATCACCCCGGTTCGGGTGAACTCTTCTGCCAGCACAGTTATCCTCGGGCCACCTGGTGGAGTTAAACTCCGCCGACAGGAGGAGGGACCGCGTGACCACCACGACCAGTGCGACCGAGAGCCGCTTTGGTCCCCGTCAGGGGCAAAAACCACAGGGCGGTCATGTCTCGGCACCTCTGACGACCCAGCGAAGCGATCCGTGGCAGATAGGTCCTCTGTTGACCCTGCTCGGATTCGGCTCCTTTGTCGTCTATGTCACCTTTCGAGCGTTCCAGGGGCTCGATTACTACTCTGCACCGTACCTGTCACCCTTCTACTCGCCACTGGTCTACGCCAATCCCGAGTACTACTCCGGTTCGCCCACCTTCCACGCCTTGCTGGGGAACCTACCCGCCGAGGCGTTGACGATGTGGCAACAGATGATCGCCTGGCTACCGCTGGCGTTGCCTCTCTCTCCCGCATTCTTCATCCTGATCTTTCCGGCATCGTTTCGTGGCACCTGCTACTACTATCGCAAGGCGTACTACCGCAGCGTGGTCGGCTCTCCCGCAGGATGCACCGTGTGCCCCATCGCCCAGGGAACATACCAGGGCGAAACCCGCTTACTGCTGATCCAGAACCTCCATCGCTACGCCATGTACTTTGCTGTCGCCTTCATCTTCATCCTCGGCTACGACGGCTGGCTCTCGTTATGGATGCCCGTCGATGCTCAAGGAGCATCCTGGGTTGCTGGTGGCGGCGATCCCGCAACATACCAGTTCGGTTTCGGCGTCGGCTCGGTGGTGATGATGCTCAATGTCGTGTTCCTCGGCGGTTACACCTTTGGCTGCCACTCGTGGCGCCACATGATCGGTGGCCGGCTCAACCGTTTCGCCTCCAGTTCCGGGGAGACGGGGCTCTCCTACGCCGTCTGGAAGATGACCAGCTGGCTCAACGAACGTCACATGCTGTTCGCGTGGGTCAGCTTGTTCTGGGTCATGTTCACCGACTTCTACATCTGGGCCGTCTGTAACGGCTGGATCACCGACCTCAACAGCTGGTCTCAAACCGCTGCCATCGGTCAGTAAGAAAGGACCTCTCGTGATCCATCTCGATGAGATCCAGACCATCGAACACGACGTGCTGGTGGTCGGTGCCGGCGGTGCCGGACTGCGCGCCGCCATCGAAACTTCCAATCTCGGACTCAGTACCGGTGTCATCACCAAGAGTCTGCTGGGCAAGGCACACACCGTGATGGCAGAAGGTGGCATGGCCGCCGCACTCGGAAATGTCGATTCCAGAGACAACTGGAAGATCCACTTCCGCGACACGATGCGAGGCGGCAAGTTTCTCAACCAGTGGGAGATGGCAGCGATCCACGCCAAGGAAGCGCCCGACCGTGTGCGTGAACTGGAGGACTGGGGAGCGGTCTTCGATCGCACCCGCACCGGACTGATCAATCAGAGAAACTTCGGCGGCCATCGCTATCCTCGGCTCGCCCACGTCGGCGACCGCACCGGCCTCGAGTTGATCCGCACCCTGCAAGATCACGGCATCCATCAGGGGATGCATGTCCACATGGAATGCATCGGCATCGACCTGCTGCAGGATGGTGGCAAGATCAGCGGCATGCTCGCCTACTGGCGAGAGACCGGTCGCTTCGTCGTGTTCCGTGCCCCGGTGGTGATCTTTGCCACCGGTGGAGCAGGCAAGGCGTGGCGTGTCACCTCCAACTCCTGGGAATACTCCGGTGACGGCTACGGTATGGCCGCCCGCGCCGGTGCCGAGTTGATGGACATGGAGTTCACCCAGTTCCACCCGACTGGCATGGTGTGGCCGCCGTCGGTGCGAGGAACCCTCGTCACCGAGGGAGTGCGAGGCGAGGGGGGCATCCTCACCAACTCCAAGGGTGTGCGCTTCATGTTCGATAACATCCCCGAGCGATTTGCTTCGGAGACCGCCGACACCAAGGAAGAGGCGCAGTTGTGGCTCGACGGCGACCGCGAGGCACGCCGTCCCCCCGAACTGCTGACCCGTGATGTGGTGGCTCGCGCCATCATGCGCGAGGTGAAGGCGGGCCGCGGCTCGGAGCATGGTGGTGCCTACCTCGACATCAGTCACCGCGACAGCGACTTCGTCAAACGGAAACTGCCGTCGATGTATCACCAGTTCAAGGAACTGGCAGAGGTCGATATCACCGCCCAGCAGATGGAGGTAGGGCCGACGCTGCACTACTACATGGGTGGAATCCGCGTCGATGCCGAGAGCCAGATGACCAATGTCCCGGGTTTATTCGCTGCCGGAGAATGTGGTACTGGTCTACACGGTGCCAACCGACTCGGTGGCAACAGTCTCTCCGACCTGATCGTCTTCGGTGCCCGCGCCGGTCTCGGTGCCAAGGCCTACCTCGATAAACTGTCTGGCACACCGGCGGTACAACAGGAACAGGTGCACGAGCAGATGCGCTCGGTGATCGATTTCCTCAACCGCGAGGATGGTGAAAACCCCTACGTCGTGGTCGACGACCTGCAGACCACGATGGAACAGCATGTCGGCATCGTTCGAGATGGAACCGAACTGGAAGAGGGGATCGAGAAGTTACAGAAGCTCAAGGAGCGTGCCGCCGCAGTCAAGGCTCATGCCACCAGCCAGTACAACCCCGGCTGGAACACCTGCATCGATCTGCGCAACATGATCCTATCCGCCGAGGCCACCGCCCGCTGCGCCCTACAGCGAGAAGAGAGTCGTGGTGCCCACACTCGCCTCGATTTCGAGGGAGAACGGGAAGAGGGACTGACCTTCAACAGTGTCGTGAAACTGGTCGACGGCCAGATCGAGGCGCGCAAGGAAATGCGCCCGACTCCCCCCGAAGAACTGGCGAAGATCGCCAACGCTTCGCTGGAAGATCTGGAGGGTAGCCGTGTCTGAGAGAACGTTTCGGATCTGGCGCGGCAATCCTCAAGATGGCGGCGACTTCGTCGAGTACACCATCGATGTGCAGACTGGGATGGTCGTCCTCGATTGCATCCATGAGATCCAGAAGCAGCACGCTCCCGATCTCGCCTGTCGCTGGAACTGCAAGGCGGGCAAGTGCGGTTCATGCAGCATGGAGATCAACGGCAAGCCGGCTCTCTCTTGCATGACCCGCATGAACACCTTTGAAGAAGGTGAGACCATCACGGTGCAACCACTGAAGACCTTCCCGGTGATTCGCGATCTGACCAATGATGTCTCCTGGAACTACCAGCAGAACAAACGGATTCGCCCCTTCGCCCCGCGGCCACGCGACCCCGACGGCGAGCACCGTATGATGCAGGAGGATGTCGATCGTGTTCAGGAGTTCCGCAAGTGCATCGAGTGCTTCCTCTGTCAGGATATGTGTCACATCCTGCGCGATCGCGAGACCCAGCAGAACTTCGCCGGTCCAAGATTCATGGTGCGCCTCGCCAGTCTCGACATGCACCCCCTCGACACCGACGACCGCATCCAGGAGGTGCGCGACGAGAGCGGCTCCGGCCTGTGCAACATCACCCGCTGCTGCACCGAAGCGTGCCCCGAACACATCAACATCACCGACAACGCCATCATCCCGCTGAAGGAAAGGGTCGTCGATCGCTTCTACGATCCGCTGATGTGGCTGATGAGAAAGCTCAAGCCGGGCAATTCCAGGGAGAAAACAACGGTCGAGTAACTCGTCGTTACTAGGTGTATCGGACATCGACAAGAGCGATTCATTCCAAGGGCTGTTGAATTTAATCCTGGAGGGGCTGCCCGTGGACCAACATGGTAACAATCCAAGCCCATCTCTGGAATCCCTCGCCTCTACATTGCAAAGCTGTCGCGCACTGGCCTGGGCTTCGCAGGAACAACGTGACACTCTCCTGTCGCATGCAAAAAACATACAATTATCAAAAGAAGAAACGCTGTTTTCCGAGGGAGAAAAAGCGCGTTCCTTTTTCGTTCTACTGAACGGGGAACTGGATGTTATCCGCACACATCCAACCCATCAGCAAGAGATGATCGTCTCCCGGATTTTTGATCAGGGAGAAAGCGTCGGAGAAATCGCTGCAGTCAGCAAGAATCAACAACGAAGTGCAACCGTCAGGGCATCGACAGACAGCAACCTTGTTGAAATCGCATACGAGGCCATCGATTCCATCGGAGGCCTATTCGATTTCCACCTCGCCACCATCCAGTTATCACAGCAATATCAGTTACATGACGAAGCACTGAAGAGATCGTATCCCTACCAACTTCTCACCAGCACCGGACCGGTCAAAGGCTGGAGTCATGAAAAAACTTACGAGGATCAAGAGGTCGTCTTCTCCGAGGGCGACCCATCGGAACTGGTGTACTTCATCATCTCAGGCCAAGCGAAAATCGCTCTCCGTACGACTCATGAGGCCAACTACCACACGATCATCGGTCAAGGTCAGATCTTTGGAGAACTGGGCGTCATCAACGGGCAGGCTCGCTCTGCCAAGGTAACTGCTCACGGAAAGCTCCGTGTCCTTGTCGTCGACGCCGCAAGATTCCTGACTCTCTCCGGTGCCAATCAACAATTATCGAAAGTTCTGCTGCTTTTACGGAGAATCTACCGCAACGGCATTGGCCAATCGGTTTTGCAATTTGAACATCAGGAAGATGGCGTGGCTGCGTATATCAGCTCCATCGATCTCCCGAATGGTCGCCAGCTGGTCATCCAGTACACCGTCAACAATCTATTGGTCACCATGAAAACTGAGCCGGACCAACCCTCCGATCCGCCGATCCAGTACAAGTTTGAAGATGCTGGGCGAAACATTAGACGAACCTTGAATGTGACTGACGGACAGATTGTTGCGGGAGAGTTGGAAGGGCCCAATCCAGAGACCGGATTGTTGATAGCGGCCATCCAGAATCGAACTCAACTGACCACGGAGCAACTCGACGCATTCAGTCGTGAAGGAATGCTGTTTACCGAGCCCGCAGTCTCCGACATGGTTTGCCACTGCATGCAAATAAACCAAAGTGATCTTCAAGAAAAAATCGCGGCAGGTTGTCAGACCGCAATTCAGCTGGTGAACGCTACCGGAGCCGGAACCGTCTGCGGGGGCTGCCATGCTGCTCTGGAAAACTTGACCGGGGAAGCCTCATCTGTACCGGTCAGGATGAGTCAACGAACAGAAGTGGTCCCCGGGATTCAGCGAATACGATTGACAAGTTCCAATTCAAAACCACTCCCCGCATCTCGACCGGGACAACATATAATCGTCAAGGGCGTCATCGATGGGATCACCGTCAGCAGACCTTATACATTGACCAGCTCCCAGACAGAAAGTCGCTGGCGAGAAATCACCATCCGTAAAGAAGAGCATGGATTGTTTTCTCGATGGCTCTGCTCGCTCGATCACACCGAAACAAGTCTCCAGATCTCAGCTCCTCAAGGCGACTATTGTGTCGATATGAGTGACACCACACCGGTCGTCATGCTCACAGCCGGGATCGGCATCACTCCGGCTCTCGCGATCGCACGTTCTCGTGCAGAAACCCAGAGCGGCCCGCAGATCCATATCGACCATTCGGCTAGAACCGAAAACCAATTGATCGCCAAGGATGAATTGAGCCAGCTCGCCACTCAACATTCATCGATCAATTATCATTCCCGAAGAAGTTCCGGTGGTGAAAAACTGTCGCGATCAGAAATCATGCAACTTCACCAAAAAATCCCGGGCGCTCGCTGGATGATTTGCGGTCCGCCTAGTTTTGAAACCAGCATCAATAAATCCCTTCTGTCGCTCGGAGTGAACCCGAATCGCATCGCAATCGAAAGATTCATTCCCTTGTTCAACCTGGAGGCACAGGGGCTGAAACCGGATCGTTTGTCACTTAGCATTGCACTACTGACGACTACCCTGGTCGCCTCCATGCTGATCGGTCAACTGGTTCCAGAGACGATCCAGAACTGGCAGGCAACATTCTGGGGGCACTGGATTTCTGGTGCTGCACTAATGCTCTATCTCGGATCACAATGGTGGTTCCCGATTCGCAGGTGGACAGGAACCTCTGCCAGGATTTCGAAGCCACTCAATTGGCATCGTCGAGTCGGTGCATTTTCACCGCTTCTGTTGATTCTTCATGGAAACTCCATCGGAGCAGGGCTACTGGGCCTGCTCACGTTGGCCTTCCTTTCCAACACAGTGGTCGGGATTGCCGATCGTTCCATCTTTCGCGACTCAAAGAGGCAACTGACTTACTTACGGTGGTGGCTTTTCCCCCACATCCTCTTGTCTCTGATCCTCACGGTCCTGGCCATCGATCACGTCTGGATCATCCTCAGTCATGGAGGGCCTTGAGATGGATTCTTTCAAAAACAAGATCCCACGTAGAGCTCCGATTATTCTCGCCGTCCTGTTGAGTGGCTGGCTGGTTGTTTCATTCGAATCCACCGAACATGAACGCTGGAAGAGCCCAGCCGGCGATCTTGATCTACATGGAGAGCTCAATTGCGACCAATGCCACCAATCCGCTGACGGAACCGTACGACAACAATTACAGGCGAACCTCAAACACTGGCTAGGAACCCGCGAACACGGTGTCGACTGGGTCACCAGAGCCATCTCCAATAGCGACTGTCTCGACTGTCATCGAAATCACCAAGATCCCCATGCGCCCCACCTCTTTCTCGAACCAAAATTCGAAGAAACAAGAAACGAAATTCATCCTGAATTTTGTACTAGTTGCCATGCCGAACACAATGGAGCCATTTCTGTTATCGGGAATGCATACTGCTTCCACTGTCATGAAAATATCGATCTAGCCGACGACCCCGCACAGCCTTCCCATCTATATCTGGTCCAGAACAAAAAGTGGGACAGCTGCCTACGGTGCCATGATTACCATGACAATCATGCGGATAAGACTCCTCGAATTCTCACCGATGCACCCGCACTTTTACAGATTGAAGAATATCTTGAGGGGAAATCTAAATCCCCTCATGGCAACATTAAAATTCCATACCTGGAAAAGAGAGGAGCTCCGCAATGACACTCAATAGAATGCATCTGACTGCCCTGGCTTTGATCTTGGCGATCGTTTGGGCTTTTGCCAGCGCACCGCCAGCTCTTCCCGACCACCAGCGGAGCTCGACCACCGCAACGATTCCCATCGGTCTTGTGCTGGAAACCGTTGCTCGTGAAAACGATGTCGTCCGCTCCCTCTACACAAAATCGATCGTTGGTGCAGGACTCAAAGCCGGACTTCGTTTCGACGAAAACTGGAAAAATGCGGATGTGCAAGCCGGTCCACTTCCGGCACTCTTTCTCCGAGAAGCCGCTCTCAGTATCCAGCAAAATCCGGTTCGCCTGGCTCTCTTTCTCGGATCCCATCAACCCATCAGCGATGCCAATCAATTTTCAGGATCGCAGACCGCGATCTTCGAAAAGATACTCACGACAGGTGAAGCGGAGCATTTTTTCGATCCTGGATTAAAGCGCTGGACGGCAATGTTCCCCGACTATGCTTCAGTGATGGCCTGTGTGAAGTGTCACAACGAGCATCCAGATTCACCGAAGAAGGACTGGGTACTAGATGACGTGATGGGGGCCACCACATGGAGCTACCCACATGAGACGGTATCTCCCGATGAGTTCGTAAACATCATCGATGCGGTACGAGGAGGATTTCGCGACGCTTACAGGTCTTATCTGCAAGAAATCGAAAGCTTCGATAACAAACCGGAAATCGGAACTCAATGGCCTTCCGATGGGTATGCAGTTCCTGACGAGGAAACCTTCATGAAAGAATTCGAACAACGCATTTCAGCGGACACCCTGAATACGCTTCTTGAATCTCGTCGATAAGCCGTGACCTCGAAAGACTCTTCCCCGCAGGATGCAGGAGGTCGTCGCGCCAGTTCAGGATTTCTGCAAATGCCCCGAGCACAGCGGCATCCGCCACAACGCCTTCATTCCCTCATGGAATGAGGTGCTCAACTATCGAGTCCCGATGCCATGCAAGCGATGAAAACCGCACCGACCCACCACTGGAAGGCGTCGAAGCCAATAAATGGAATCAGGATCGTGGTAATCACCACCGCAATTATCGCCAGACACTTGATCGCTTTCATCGCACTCCCTTCCGCTACAGTGGCGA
>JABHOG010000049.1 GCA_018694835.1 Planctomycetota bacterium
AGGAGAAGCGATCAGACTATCAGGTGCAAATTGCCCAGATCAACGCAGACGCTCTGCTGTACTCGCGAACGACCATCGCGGAAGGGGAAGCAGAACGAGATATTGCCATTGCGAGGGGCAACCTGGCACTGGAAAAGGCCGAAGCTCTGCGCGACCTGCTACGCAACGAAGCACTCGACTCGGTGGGTGGACGGATCTTGCTGGCACTGGCAGCGGTGGAGAATCTTCAGATTCCGGAAGTGACCCTCAACAGTGAAGATCCGGCCGTTCCGATGCTGCTCGATCTATCAAAGATGACTCGACTGCTGGTTGGAGATCAGGTTCCGATCCCCGGCAAGAATTGATCAGGCCGGATCTGGTCCGCCTTGGCCTGGAGTGATCTCCGCCAGGCGGACCAGATTCGAGACCTCGGGTCTGGCGATTCGGATGGTGGAGACTCTTGGCCAGTGACCGATTTGCTTGGCCTTCTGCAGCCACTGATCGGTGTCCTCGTCACTGAGTGCCGGATCATGAAGATCGGCATCGTGGAGGATCACCTCGATCGCATCTTCGCTATGGCAGCGACCGATCCAGGTACAACCGTCATGCTTCGAAACCACCACGGTGATGCCGTGCAGTTCTCCCATGTGATCGTGGAAGGTACCCATCGCTTCGATCTCCTCGATCTTCAAGCGTCCGAGGGGGCGCAGTGCTTCTCGAAAGCATTGACGATGTCGAGGGCGATGGTCTGAGGATCTCTACCTTCGATCATGTGTCTCGGCAGGAACCAGACCAGTTTTCCAGCTTCGAACAGTGCCATCGATGGACTGCTGGGCGGCACCTGGCTGCAATGGTGGCGAGTCCGTTCCACCGCTTCGACATCTTGGCCGGCGAAGACGGTGCCCGCCTTCGTCGGAGCATGTTCCGATTGGAGGGCGAGGATGGCACCGGGGCGTGCTCCTCCGGCGGCACAACCACAGACACTGTTGATCACGACGAAAGCGGTCCCTCCCTCGGGGTCGAGGAAAGAGTCGACTTCTGCAGCATTTTTCAGTTCCGTGACGCCATGGTCGGTGAGTTCTCGACGCATCGGAGTGACCATCTCTTCAGGGTAAGGCATCTCGGTTTCCTTTCAGGCGGATGGAGTATTACCACCTCTACACCCGATAGTAACAGGGAGCGGTGCTTGATCAACCGGACCCGACCGGGTCTCAGGAGCCGGAGCATCAGCTGCTGCCAGGGGCAGGCTGTGGCTCCTCACCTTCGGTGGAGCAGCAACTGGAGCCGGTCGATCCCGGGTCATCGGTGGGAAGGCCGAAGACCTGGTTGAGAAAGGCTCGGGGTCCCTTGCGAAAGATGCTCATCAAGAACAGCAGCGCCAACAGGCCGAGGAACAGTTCCTTGCTGCCGAAGGAGCCCTCTTCTCCTGCATGGGACGAATGGTCCAGATGGAGGTGATCGGCGACACCCACGGTGACTTCATCGAGAATCGCATCGACGGCGTATCCACAACCGATCGCTCCGATCCCGATGCAGATGGCAAAGAGGATGGCGGCGCGTCGTCCGTGGAGGTCACCGAGAATACCAAAGGTGGTCGCATTGGTGGCGGGCCCGGTGAGCAGGAATGCCAGAGCCGCTCCCGGTGAAACTCCTCCTGCGATCAGGACTGCAGCAAGAGGTGTGGCTCCGCTGGCACAGACATAGATAGGAAGACCGAGCAGGGCGAATGCCGGTACCTCGAGCCAGTCAGGGATCTTGGCGAGAAAACTACCGTCTTCGACCAGTGGAGAGAGTGCCGCGGCCAACGAGAGGCCGAGAACTATCCATGGAGCCGTGCTGTCGACCAGATCGCACAGTCCAACCTTCAAACCACCGACAACTTTTTCAATGAGAGGTTTGTCAGATTCCTCAGATTTTTGCTGAACCGGTTTGACCTGGATCGGTCGGATGAAGCGAAGAGAAATCATGCCGACCGAGATCGCCAGCAATGCAGCGGTCACTACTCGTGCGATGGCAAACGGACCATCGACCATGGTGAAGGAGAGAAAGATCGCATCGATTCCCAGTTCTGGAGTTGCGACCAGCAGGGTCACTGCAGCGGCGGTCGGTACGCCTTTCTCGACCAGACTTCGATAGAGGGGGAGTACTCCGCAGGAGCAGATGGGAAGCGGTAGCCCAAACAACATCCCACGCAGAGACTGCTGAAGATTGGATCCACGAGCCATCCACTGGATGGTGGCCTGGGGCAGCAGCGCATGGATCAATCCGGCGACGGTGTAAGCGAGCAACAGAGCAGGAGCACTTTCTCTCGCCAGAGCGATGAAACGATCGAGGAAATCTCCCACCCCGGAATGAATGGCGTGGTTGTCGAGATGTACACTGTCTTGCAGGACGAAGCGGTACAGGAACAGTAGTCCCAAAATTGCACCGGTTGCTGAGAGTCTAGCGGCCCGTTCCACGCCGACCGATTTTTGATCGGGAGCATGGATGATCACGTGGAGCAACGCGCCTCCGAGCAGTGCCATCACCGCTGACGATGGAAAACTCGAGACCAGCGACTGTAATTGTTGGCCGCCGAACCAACCGGCCAGATTGAGCAGGACTCCGGCAAAGATGGTCGCCATTGCGAGGCGTTTTCCATGGGTGGGTCGCAGCAGCCACCAGACCGCCATCCCCTCCAGCAATCGGTGAAGGATCACCGCCGAGCCGAACGCCTCTGCATTTCCTTCAGCAACGCTGATCGCCAGCGCCAGTCCGTCGACCATCGAGTGGAGGAGAATCGCGACGATCCCGAAGATCAGCGCCATGCCATGAGCCTGGTCGGCAATCCGGAAGCGAGACTTCTCGATGAAACTCGGCAC
>JABHOG010000050.1 GCA_018694835.1 Planctomycetota bacterium
GGTTCCAACACAGTGGTCGATCAAGCCCTCAAGAGAGCACCAACGGTCTCCCTTGGTGGCTCGTAGTGTCTCCATCAAGATGCCTCGTAGTGCTTCCTGGTGGAAGGACCAGCGCTCACCGGCGCTCTCTTCCAGGAAGCGGTGCAACAACACCTCTACCTTGCGTCGAAACTCCAGGTTTCTCCACGAGGCCAGGCTGTCGCTGTTAACCCGCAATTCACCGGCGAAGTTCTCGATGATTCCCAAGCGTAAGGCAACCCGCAATACGCTGGTCACGGAGTCTCCCTCGAGAAATGTATCCAGTCTCTCCAGCAGCATCCCCTGGCGACACTGTTCCGCTAGCCTCTTGGGAAAGCTACCCGATCGGGTCAGCCGGATCGGGTTTTGCTCCACTTGAAGAGAGAATCGCTCCAGATCGATGAACAGATCGACACCCGCCTCGATAATGCTGTCGGGTTCCGTCGCATCATCGATGCGTGCTTTGGCTCTGATTTGGATCCACTCCTGGAAAATCACCAGTGCTGGATCGGGAATCGAAATCCCAAAGTCTTGCAGGCTGATGCTTCCGATGGTCCCGATCCCGGCGTCTTCCAGGAGTGTTCTCCAGGATGCCAGGTCTGGGTCTTCGATCCCTGCAGCCTCCATCACGTCGAGCGCCGACTGCGACTCGAGGTCAAAGATTCCCCTCTTCTTGAGGGTTTGATGGCACAGTTTCACAAGAACCGGATCCGTCAATTGGTCGATGCGCTCCTCGATGGTGCCGCTTTCAAAATCAATCTCGAAGGGCAGCCGTTTCTGACTGATGACATCCGCTGCGGATGTGGGCTCACCTCCCACCTCCAGCACTCGTGCCAGGTGGCCAGCGAGCTCATCGGGAATCTCCAGCACTTCTGGCTTGGCCCGATCTTTCTTCTTGTTCCTGGAGATGAATCCTCGCTCGACCAGCTGGCGTAGGGTGGCCTCCACCTCGATTCGAGATGCGCCGCCAAGAGCGAGAGCCTCCTGCAGGTCTACCAGAGGAGCTCTTGGTGCCGGCCTGCCCAACACTGTGATGATCAACCGCCGTTGTGATTGGCTCAAACGTGCGACTCGCTCTTCGATTCCCACGCCTTTTCTGAGCGCGGAACCCACTCGTGTCCGTAGTTCCTCAGCTTTCGCTTGAACCGATTCACCAGGGAGCCAGAACTGATGAATGGTCTGCAACTCGGCCTTCTTCAGGCCTTTCAAAAACTCGAAGACTGCGCTCATTGGAGCACCTCTTCTTGTTCTTCAATTTCATACTGGTAACCCTGCTCCATCAGAAAACGCTGCCTACGTAGGGCGAAATCCTGATCCCGGGAGTCTCGGGTCACGAGTGAGTAAAATGTGGCCTCACGGCCATCGGATTTGGGACGTAGCACACGGCCGAGACGCTGGGCCTCTTCCTGTCTTGATCCATAAGTTCCAGAGATCTGGACCGCCACCGATGCATCGGGCAAATCGACCGCGAAATTCCCCACCTTGCTGACGATCAGAACAGGAATCTCTCCACCCCGGAAAGCAGCGTAGAGCCGCTCACGTTCATCTTGTGGGGTGTGTCCGGTGATCAACGGCGCGCCGATCGAACGAGAGACATCTTTCAGTTGGCGAAGGTACTGCCCGATCACCAGGATCCGATCTCCTTCATGCCGTTTCAAAATTCCGTGAAGGCGTTTCAATTTCATCGGGTTTTCCGAAGAGATGCGGAATCGGTGGCGTCGATCCGCTGACAGATACGAATCTCGCTCATCCAGGGGCAGGTCGAGGCGTACCTCGACGCAGCGCACCTTGGCGATGAAGCCCTCCTGTTCGAGGTCTCGCCATGGCATGTCGTAGATCCTCGGCCCAATCAGCGTGAACACCTCATCCTCGCGGCCATCTTCACGCACCAGTGTCGCGGTCAAGCCCAGACGCCTGCGCGCTTGAATTTCCGCAGTGAATCGGAATACCGGAGCCGGCAGCATGTGAACCTCATCATAGATGATCAGCCCCCAGTCATTACTGGAGAAGAGATCGAGATGGGTGAACTCATCCGTCTTTGATTTCCTATGTGCGGTAATTTGGTAAGTCGCAACGGTGATCGGCGCGATGTCTTTCCTCGCCCCTGAATACTCTGCGACATCGTCTTCCCCTAGATTGGTCCAGCGGATGATCTCCTTGCGCCACTGTCTGACGCTGGTGATGTTCGGAGCCAGGATCAATGTCTGGCATTTTATCTTTTCGATGAGGCCGATACCGACCATCGTTTTTCCCGCACCGCAGGGAAGCACCACTACCCCTGACCCGCCTCCGCCGCCCTGCGAGGAAAAGAAGGCGTCCACCGACTCCACCTGGTAGTTACGGAGCGAGAACTCGGAAGCTTCATCGAACTTGACATCTACAGATGCGCCCGACTTGAAGCCCGCACGATCTGCCACCGGAAATCCGTTACGGATCATTGCGACCTTCAGCGCGCCTCGCTGGATCGGGTCGATGATGTATGCATTACCCTCAATCGGCTCGACGAGGATCTTCGCCAGTGAAGGTCTCTGACACAGCACGGTCAGATGGTCGTCTTCTGCATCGCGAGGGCGCAGGATCAGATCGTCGCTCTCTTCTCCACGCACCAATTCGAAACGACCGAAACTCTCGAGCGCTTTGTCGATGACATCGATGAGCGCTTTTGGAACCGGGTAACGGGCGTTATCTGTGAGTAAACCGACAATCCGCTCACGACTCCAGCCCGACTGTGCTGCATTCCACAGTGAGATGGGGGTGATCCGGTACTCGTGAAAGTACTCGGGGCTCTTCTCCAGATGAGCGAAGGCCGCTAATTCGTGTCGGAGCCTCTGCGCTGAGGGGTGATGGACCTCCAGTAGCAGGGTTCCATCGCTCTGTACGATGAGCGATTTCGGTTCAGTGGTCATTTTCAGCCGTCGATAGGACCGATCTTCGGCCTGGTAGGCCGGCGCAGCGAATGGACTCATTGGCCCACTCTGCCGCAGCTCTCGAAGTCCCCGACGATTCTCCTTGTGATTCATCGGCAGCGACCCATTCGGGTCAGCAAACCTGTATGGATTTCTCCGGCACCAATGATTCAGAACTCAGGATTTCCCGTTCCCGTGTCCCTAACCTTCAGCACTTCGGAGGACAGCACCTGTGCACCACAATAGACCCCGACTTCCCCAGTATCCCCTTTTCCCCGAATCGGCGTCGCGCAAGTTGTGAGAAGTACCATGCACCACAGAGATTGAACGTGTCTCAACCCGGATCGGTTCCTCTTCCTTGCTCCTTCAATCTGCGACTCAACGCAGGGAGTATTAGAATGGCCCCGAAACGGATGGGACAATTACGAATGATATGCCATGAACTAGAACAAGAATCTACCACCCACTTCGGAGTTGTTTATTCCTGTTCCTGCTCGAATTCCGGTTCATCTGCGGCTGACTCGACCAATTCC
This sequence comes from Planctomycetota bacterium, assembly GCA_018694835.1. Taxonomy (GTDB): domain Bacteria; phylum Planctomycetota; class UBA8108; order UBA1146; family UBA1146; genus QNYK01. The sequence goes on from JABHOG010000050.1 coordinate 3,458, forward strand.
ATGCCGATCACCTGGTCATCCTTCTTCACCTTGATCAATCGGACACCCTGGGTATTGCGTCCAATCGGTCGTACATCGGCCAGGGAAATCCTCACCAGCATGCCCGCGGAAGTCATCAGCATGGCGTCGCAATCTCCAGATAAGGCCTTTGCTGAGACCACGGCGCCATTTCTCTTGGTTGTACGAATATCGATCAACCCCTTGCCGCCACGCTTTTGCATCCTGTATTCACTAAACATCGTTTTCTTGCCGAATCCATGTTTACACACCGTTAATAATGCACCCTCATCCTCGACAACGGTCATCGACACCACCTGGTCATCTTTGCCAAGAGAAATCCCGTTCACACCGGCAGCATCTCTTCCCATCGGACGGGCGTCTTTTTCGGTGAACCGAATCGACATTCCAGACGCCGTGGAAAGAACCACCTCATCCTCACCAGATGTGATGGCCACACCGATCAGTTGATCCTCATCGTTGATCTTGATGGCCTTGATGCCGGTTTTCTTCGGGCGTGAGTAGGCCACCAACGGTGTCTTCTTGACCTTGCCAAGGCGTGTCGCAAACAGCAATTGCCGATCGTCGAATTCTGCCACCCGAATCATTCGGAGAATCTTCTCCTCCTTCTCGAGCTGTAGCAGATGCACCACCGGTTTCCCCTTGGCGGTTCTGGTCATGTCGGGAAGCTGGTAGACCTTTAGCCAGTAGACCTTCCCTCGGTCAGAGAACAGCAGCAGCGTGTCATGGGTTCCGGCCACGAACAGGTTCTTGACGAAATCATCTTCGCGGACCGAACCACCAGAGACCCCCCTTCCGCCCCGTCCTTGCGAGCGGTAGCTGGTCAACGGCGTCCTCTTGACGTACCCCTGATGGGTCAGGGTTACGACCACATCCTCTTCCGCGATGAGATCGGCGTAGTTGATATCTTCTGCGGCTTCCTCGAACCTCGTCCGGCGAGCGTCCTTGAAGCGATCTCTCAGGTCGTGAATGTCCTCGCGGATGAGTTCCCGTACCACCGAATCATCGGTCAGTACGGTTCTGTGGTAGTTAATTTCCTCGCGCGTTTCACCCAGGTCGCCTTGAAGCTTCTCCCTCTCGAGACCCGTCAACCGGCGCAACTGCATCCGCAAGATGGCATCGGACTGAATCCTCGTCAGTCCAAACTCGGCCATCATTGCATCCCTGGCCTCATCCTCGCTGTGCTTCGAGCGGATCAGTTCGATGATTCGATCGATGTTGTCGGTAGCGATGATCAGCCCGTCGAGAATGTGCGCCTTGCGTTCCGCCTTCGCCAACAGGTGGCGAGACCGACGCCGGATCACAACCCCACGATGATCACGGTATGCGTGAAGCAGTTGAAGTAGAGTCAAGGTTCTGGGTCTGCCATTGACCAGTGCGATCTGCTGGATTCCGAAAGTGGTCTGCAATTGCGTGTGCTTGAAGAGTTGGTTGAGGATGACCTGGGCGTTTTCATCCCTCTTCAGTTCCACCACAAGGCGAATCCCGGTGCGATCCGATTCATCGCGAATATCGGAAACCCCGGTCACGCGCCCATCTTTCACCAACCCTGCGATATCTCCGGCCAATTTGGCCTTTGACACCTGGTAGGGAATCTCGGTGATGACGATGGCTTCCTTCTGCTTGGTCACATCTTCGAAATGGGTCTTGGCCCGGAGTGTGAGGAGTCCACGTCCCTTGCTGTATGCATCGAGAATCCCTCTGCGACCGCAGACCACTCCGCCGGTCGGGAAATCAGGACCTTCAATAACCTCCATCAACTCTGCCAGTTGCACATCCGGGTTATCGAGCACCATCAGCAGCGCAGAACACACTTCTTGCAGGTTGTGCGGGGCGAAATTGGTCGACATACCCACAGCGATCCCGGAACCGCCGTTGACCAACAAGTTGGGGAACTTGCCAGGAAGCACCGTCGGCTCGTCGCGGGTGTCGTCGTAGTTGCGGACAAAATCGACGGTCTCCTTGTCGATGTCTGCGAGCATCTCGGTCGAAGCCTCCGTCATGCGAGCTTCCGTATACCTCATCGCAGCCGGTGGATCTCCATCGATGGAACCGAAATTCCCCTGCCCATCGACCATCGTCTGGCGCATGTTGAAAGGTTGCGCCATACGAACGAGGGTCGGGTAAATCACCGACTCGCCATGGGGATGGTAGTTACCAGATGTATCACCGGCGACCTTTGCGCACTTGCGGTGCTTGGACCGAGGTCCAAGGTTGAGGTCATTCATCGCAACCAGGATTCGCCGCTGAGATGGCTTGAGGCCGTCTCTGACATCCGGGAGTGCGCGTTGGATAATCACGCTCATCGCGTAGGTGAGGTAGGAACTCTTCATCTCTTCTTCGAGTGAAAGGCTCTGAATCCTTGGCTGGTCAGTCATCGTTTTCAGTCTCCTGATCGGTCGGCGCGACTGCGCCTATCTGGTTTCTACTCGCTTGTGAATTTCAGATCGCCACACTGGCGACTTCAGCATCCTGCACCAGCTTCGCCAGTAGGCGATTGGCCGGAGTGTCGATGCCAGATCGTTCCGCAATGCGTGTCACCGCACCACAGATCCAGTCCATCTCGGTCTGTTGACCCCGCTCGAGGTCCTGAAGAGTCGAGCAACGATTGGTTGCAGTATCCCGGCACAGATCTCGAAGCAACTGTTCAGGATCGCTCTCCGACAGATCCACTCCAGCCACCTTCGCCACCTCAATCACCTCTTTTGCCGCCTCGATCGAGAGCGCGAAAGAACTGCTCTCTGGCAGCATGCCATTTTCCTGACCGAGCAACGCACAAACTGGATTCAAGCCGGCATTGAGCATCGCTTTCTTCCAGATCAACGGAGCGCCCTCCTCCACTGCTTGGCTTCGCAGCCCCGCCTCCTGGAGCAGGGCAGACAGCGATCGTGCCTCGGCAAGAGAGGCCTGAGTGGGACCCTCGGTGGGTGCCCCGCTGGAGATGGGGCCTACCTGTACCTGCCCGCCGTTTCCGCGCTCTTCGACGGCGCCTCTCCCATCGGGGCACAATCCATAGGTCACAGACGCCACCAGGCTTCTGGTCATTCCTGCTTCAGCCAGAGACTCGGCGTGGCCCAGCCCATTCGCCATCATTACGGCAACGCCTTCCGGTGAGAGCAGATGAGAACATTCCAGTGCTGCATCGCTCAGATCCTTCGCCTTGATGCAGAAGAACACCCACTGAAAACTTCCCGCCGGCAATGCCGATGCTGGCGCGGACTCGACGTCCCGATGGAACACTTGCTCAAGCCGCTTCACGGTACATGACAGCTGCTGGGTGGCAGATCCTGGCCGGGTCACCAGCGTCACTTCATGCCCACTAGCCTGCACCCTTGCCGCCAACCAGCGTCCCAGGGATCCCGCTCCGACCACTGCCAAGTTCAAGGCAGGCCGCCCCTTCAAGGGCGCAATCAAATCGAAATCTCGATCGTGGGAGAGGTAAGGCTCAACCACTTGTCTGTCTTTCTTGTTCAAGCTCGAGATCGTCCGGTAAGACTTCGACAGCAGAATCCTCGACTGGCGTGCTTGCCTGTGAACCTCGAAACGACTCGGAGTCCGACGGGAAATCGCCCTGTACCACATCTTGCTGAAAGGACCGGACCGCCTCGATCATCGTTTCCTCGACCCGGGCATAGCGACGCACAAACCGCGGCTTGAAGTCCCCAGACCATCCCACCAGGTCGTGATACACCAGCACCTGTGCGTCAACATCTGGCCCCGCTCCGATTCCGATGATCGGCACAGTAGCCACGCGGGTGATGGCCGCGGCAAGTTCCACAGGGACACATTCGAGAACGATGGCGAAAGCCCCCGCCTCTTCCAGCGCCCGGGCATCTTGGGAGATTCTCAGTGCCTCTTGAGGGTCACAGCCCTGCACCTTATATCCACCCAGTTGTGTAGCATTCTGTGGAGTGAGGCCGAGATGTCCCATCACCGGGATCCCTGCCTCGACGATTCGCCGGACGGTAGAAGCCCGCGGGCCGCCCCCTTCCAGCTTGATCGCATCAGCCCCGCCCTCCTGGATCAGTCGGCCAGCATTTCGCACCGCTTCTTCATCGCTGATCTGCGCGGCGAGAAATGGCATATCGCCCACCACGAATAGATCCGGTGCCCCGCGACGGACCGCAGCGGTATGCCTTACCATGTCGTCCATGGTCACAGGAATAGTACTTCCGTGTCCAAGGATGACATTACCCAGCGAATCGCCCACCAACACCACAGGAACTTCCGCTGCCGCAAGAACACGCGCAGAGGGAGCATCGTAGGAGGTCAGGCAGACCCAACGACGGGACTCCTGCTTCCAGCGCTTTAAATCCTGTATGGTGATTCGACTCATCGTGCTTCTCCGATTTATCCGCTAAACGTCCAGTTCCCGTGCCTCCAGCGCGTGCTTCTCGATGTACTCACGACGCGGAGCTACCTCGGTACCCATCAGCTTGACGAACAATCCGTCGGTCGCCTGGGCATCCTCGATGGTGACCTCGAACAAGGTTCTCTTCGTCGGGTCCATCGTGGTTTCCCACAGCTGGTCAGGATTCATCTCTCCGAGACCCTTGAAGCGGGTCAGGGCCACCTTGCTCTTCATCAGAAGTGACATTTTTGCGATCAGTTCTGAGAGCGATGGGGCGCCGACCTCCGCAGCGTCAACACCGAATCGATAAGGAGACGAGTCCTCAAAGCCCTCCCGAGAGAAATCGAAAGTGGGGACTCCGAAATCATCCAGCACTTCATCTTCGGGGAGAATTTCATCGGATGGAATTCCCAGGCCTTCGATCACCTTGATCGCCTCGATAGCCATCTGTATCGATGGGACCTCGATCCCTTTGGCATTTTCACCATGCTCCTGGACCATCTTCTCGAGAGTATCTGCGTCCTCGACCACGGTATCCTCAATCACCTTGTCCTCGCCGGTAACTCGCAGGATGTAGGCGGGGATGGTCCCCTCGATGCCCCAGTTGTTACTGAGCCATTCATCGAGACGAAAGCCTCTCTTGCGCATTTTTGCCTGAGCCAGTAGCAAGTTCTTGACCGCCAAAATCAGCGACCTGAGATCATCGCCGCGAATCTCTCGACTGGCCGCGGGATCTCCGAGGCGAATCTCGCCATGGTCTCCAGTGAGGTCGGTCAAGACCTCCTCAAGGCCATCTTCTGTGACGATGTATTCGTCTCTGTTCTTCCATTTGACCCTGTAGAGAGGAGGCTGTGCGATGAAGATATTACCGTTGGTCACCACCTCTGTGAGGTGGCGGTAGAAGAAGGTCAGCAGCAAGGTGCGGATGTGAGACCCGTCCACATCTGCGTCAGTCATGATGATGATCCGGGCATAACGCAACTTGGTGATGTCGAACTCGTCACCGATTCCAGCACCCAATGCAGTGATGATCGCCTGGATTTCCTCGTGCTGGAGCGCCTTGTCGATCCTCGCCTTCTCCACGTTGAGGATCTTTCCCTTGATGGGAAGAATCGCCTGAAGCATCGAATCTCGACCCCCCTTGGCTGACCCGCCCGCTGAGTCTCCTTCCACGATGAACAGTTCAGTTTCATCGCGATTTCGGCTTCGACAGTCGTGCAGTTTTCCCGGCAAACTTCCAGCACTGAGGAGGCCTTTTCTCCGGGTCAGATCTCGCGCCTTGCGAGCCGCTTCCCGGGCACGGGCTGCTTCGAGAGCCTTGTTGACGATCTTCTTCCCGACAGCCGGGTTGCGATCGATCCACTGCCCCAGGGCGTCGTTGACCAGCGACTGAACGATGCCTTCAATTTCGGTGTTTCCGAGCTTCTCCTTGGTCTGGCCCTCAAACTGAGGCTCGGGGAGTTTAACGCTCACCACCGCCGCCAAGCCTTCCTGGTAATCCTTACCGTCAGGATTGGAGTCGTTCTTGAGCAGGTTTGTTTCCTTGGCGAAGCGATTGAGAGTCCTGGTCAAGGATGAACGGAACCCACTCAGGTGTGTTCCTCCATGGTGAGTGTTGATGTTGTTGGCAAAAGAGAGGATCTGTTCCTGTGAATACCCATCGTTGTGCTGCATCGCCACCTCGATGACGATGTTGTCGACCTCCTTCTGGAAGTACACCACGTCATCGTAGATGGTCGATCGCTTGTCGTTGATGTCTTTGATGAAGGCCACCAGGCCTTCAGGAAAGTGATACAGCTCTTCGCGAAGATCGTCTTCTCTTCGCTCGTCGATGAAATGAATCTTGATCCCTGCGTTGAGATACGAGAGCTCCTTCAGACGTTTAGCCAACACCTCTCGCTGGTACACGACCGTCTCGAAGATCTCCGGGTCAGCCTCAAACGTAACGCGGGTGCCGGTCGTGTCTGCCTCTCCGATCTTTTCTAGCTTGCTGGTGGGAACACCTTTGGCGTAGGACTGTCTCCAAAGGAAGCCTGATCGACGAACCTTGACATCCAGGCGAGTCGACAACGCGTTTACCACCGAAACTCCCACTCCGTGGAGTCCACCTGAAACCTTGTAGGTGTCGTTATCAAACTTTCCGCCAGCGTGCAGTTTGGTCATCACGACCTCGACTGCTGACATCTGCTGATCTTCGTGCCAATCGACAGGGATCCCCCTGCCGTCGTCTTCAACACTGAGGGACCCATCTTCATGAACGATCACCGTGATGTTGTTGGCATGACCCGCCATAGCCTCGTCGATGCAGTTGTCGACCACCTCGTACACCAGATGGTGAAGACCAGAGGGGCCGGTGCTTCCGATGTACATTCCTGGGCGCTTGCGAACCGCGTCGACACCCTCGAGTACTTTGATGTTTGATCCTGAGTATTGCTCTTGTTGTTCGTCGCTCAACTCTCGTGTCCCTCTCCTATGGACCGACCCTGGGGCCTGTCGCCAGTCTGGAATCGAATTGTATGTATGCCCTCAAGCCCGCGTTCAGCGAGCTCTCCAACCAGTACTTTTTCGCCAAACGCCTGTAGTTCCGAGGCGAGTGGAGCAGCCGCTACTGTTACGGTTAGCACTCCTTCTCGATAACGAACAGGTGTCGACAGCCGGGCGATTTCCACGCCCACAGCATCTATCCACACCTCTCGAACTTTTTGAATTCCTGTTTTCTTGCTCTGGCTCCTGGTCGGCGCCAGGTTTTTCATTAACGCTTGAAGACCCTCTTGAACCGGACGGCAACTCACCATCGCTCGTTGCTCGCGTTTCTTTTCTCTCTCCAGTTCAAGATAACTGGTTAGAGTTCTTTCCGGTTTTTTCAAGCTTCTTGCATCTCGTTTACCACGAGAGGCATCACGATGTGGCGGTAACTATTTTCGCCATCTGGAAGACTGAACAGTCCAGCAGTTTTTCCATCCCTGAGCCCGCAGCGAATCTGACTGCTGTCGATCTTATTGAGCAGTTCAATCAAGTATTCAGGGTTGAAGTGAATCGCAAACCCATCGTCGTCTCCCTCGACTCTCTCGACAGAGAACTCAACTTTGGATTCTCCAACATTACTGGCAGAACTCGAGAGTGTTGCTGAACTCTCCCCGAACTGAAAACGCACCGAGTTGGTCTCCTTGGTGGTCATCAATCGAGTTTGTCGAAGAGCCACCAGGAGTTCTTCTGTCTTGATGTCATAAACATTTTCAAGTTCTGCAGGAATCGCTCGCTCGTATTCAGGGAATTTCCCCTCCACAAGACGGCAAGTCAGTGAAACCCGGTCGGAAACATAGGTCACCTCGTTCTTGTCGAGGTGAACCACCACTTCCTCTTCAGTTTCCGAAGAAAGAATCTTGGCTAACAGGTCTACCCCTTTTAGAGGAAGGATGTACTGGCCTTCAGGAATTCCATCTTCTCCTCCAGCGCTGATGGAAATAGCCCCAACGGCCATCCGTTTCCCATCGGTGCTGACCACCTTCAACTCTTCTCCATGCCCATCGAACAGCACACTGTGCATGTTGAATCGCGTGGCATCTTTTGCCGCAGCGACACTGACCCTGCTCAACGTCTGTAAGAGTTTTACGCGATCGACACGAAGCGAGGGTCCTGGTGGGTTGAATTCGATACTGGGATACTCTTCAAGAGGACCGGTAGGAAGTTTGAAGTGGGCATTGCCACTATGGATACACGCTTGACCAGCGGCATCGACTTCAAAACTAATTTCAGGGTTATGGGATTCTCGTAACACTTTCAGCAGCCTTGCGCAGGGAATCAAACAGGCGCCTTCTTGTTCCACCATCACCTCATCGATCTGAGCTCGAAGACCTACCTCAAGATCAGTTCCTTCGACTTGAAGGCCATCTCGGGTAGCCGAGATCTTTGCCTGTTGAAGCACTGGCCTGGTCGGGTTTCCCGGAACCACGCCGGACACCAAGGAAACCGCTTCGAGTAATTCACGAGCTTGGCACTGGATCTTCATCGTTCCTCCTCTGATATAAATCGCACTTTTTCACTGCCACTACAGAACCGATATGCCGACTCTCCGGGCCTGCATCGGGAGAACCTCTTCGGCGCGATCCTGAGAGGTCTCTAGGCCCTTCTCGAGACACCCACCGCTCTCGCAGAAGGGTTCCTGATGCCCGGAAACCGGGGGTGGTTTCAAACGCTAAAGAAATGCCCCTGTGATGGAGCGGTATTCTAGGCCGGAGAGGGGTCTCAGGCAATCTGAAAGAGGTTCAAATTCGTATTCGTAACCAGAAATTAGTAAAGGATTTAGGATCCCTCCAGCGGAGTGAGAAGAGGCTTCTCGGAGGGGAGGCTTGAGGCTCTAGATGATAGATGAATTAGATCAATTCGTAGTCTTGCATCATAGTGGTTGGAAGAAGTGTGGAAAACCTCCTCCAGCAACTACACAAATCCTTTATTTGTAGCAACTTACAGAAAAGATTTCGGTCATTCTGTCTGTGGATAAGTTGAAAGGCGAGGGGGAACAACTGGAAACCCTGGAGGGGGTTCTCCAGAGGAGCCGGCGGAAGCGGGATCAAACCCTTCCATGGGTCCACCGATGGGTAGCAGGTTTCCCACGATCTTGGCGGTAACTTGTCCACCACATCCCGACAGTGTTCCCTGTCGACGAAGACCTCTTCGACTTGCCATTCCACTCCATCGTCAAGGTTTCGCAGTGCCCCTAATTACCGACCGGGCGGCACTCCGATGGGGGTGGAGAGAGGGGCCACTATTGCGCTGGATCGAGTGGGGGACAGGTGTGCTGGAGCAGGAAGAGTGGCCGGGCAAAAATAGCGAGGCGCGAAGGTCCGGCGGATTTCAGGCGTGGCGCAAGCGCTCTTCCACCATGTCGACACTTCTTTTCAGGTTGGGATCGCCAGGTAGAGATTGGCGAATCTTCTCGATCGAGTGCAGGACTGTCGAGTGATCTCTACCGCCAAAGTGCTGACCGATTTCACCGAGGGAACAGTTGGTATGGCGACGTCCGAGATACATGCAAACCTGTCGGGGAAGAACGATGGAGCGAGTTCGACGAGGAGAGTGGAGGTCCAGGGAGGAGACCATGAACTCTTCACAGATCAAACTTTCTATCTTTCTCAGGTCGATTCGAGAACTGATTTCCCCCATCAACTCATCGAGGGCGTGCGACACGTTCTCTGTATTGATCTCCAGATGCTCGTGTCTGGACATGCTTTCAATTCTCAACACCGCGCCTTCTAGTTCCCGGATGTTGTCGCGAATTCTTTGGGCCATCACCTCGACCACTTCAAGAGGAAGTGTGATTCCTCTCTGACTCGCTTTGCGGCGAATGATGGCCATCCGTGTTTCCAGATCTGGTGGGTCCAACTGGACCACAAGGCCCAGTCTGAAGCGGGAAACCAGCCGTTCCGAAAGCCCGGAGATCTCCGATGGTGGCGCGTCGGATGTCAGGAAGATCTGTCTTTCCTGGTTGTAGATCTCATTGAAAGTGTTGAAGAATTCTTCCTGGGTTCTCTCCTTGTCACAGAGGAACTGGATGTCATCGATCAGCAGTGCTCCAGCTTTTCGGTAACGAGATCTGAACTGATCGATTTTCCCCGAGGAGAGGTCGGAGATGAACTCGTTGGTAAAAGAAGCACAGGATATTGTAGTGACATCGGGGACGCCGCTGTTGCGAAGATGATGAGCGACCGCCTGTAACAGGTGGGTTTTTCCCAGGCCCACTGACCCGTGGAGAAAGAACGGGTTGTAGGAGCCGCCAGGGTTGTCAGCGACCGCCTGGGCCGCCGCATGAGCGAGCTGGTTGGATGGGCCAGTGATGAAGGAGTCGAAAGTGAGATTTTGATGGAGTGATAACGGCTCCCCGCCAGGCGAGGGGGTCGTGGCATCATCCTGGGCTGGCGAGGTGACCTGGAAGGAGATCTCTCGGTCGGCGCCGTCGCCGAATACATCGGAGACCACATCCTTGAAGAGGGACATGTAGCGCTGCTGGAGAAAGGATGAGTGCAGGGTGCTGGGAACCTCCACCAGGAGGCCCGCGGAACTCTCGATGAACTCGATGCTCTCAAGCCACGGCGACCAGTGGGCGCTGTCGACCCGATCCTTCAGTGCGACCAGAATTCTGGCACCGATGGGTTGATTGGCGGTGGAGGAGGACATGGAGCCTTTCAGGAAGTCACCTTCGCATCGATTATGGATGACCGTGGAACCTAACAAGGCAAGCAAGGGTAGCGCAAGCCCCTCGCCCAAGACCGGGTTGGCTTGCCGAAACAGGTTGGCCGGGATAGAATTCTCGGACACCCGATGGGTGTGGCCATGACAAAAGTGTGTCACTGACATGACAAGATCGTGTCGCGGAGAGGTGGCAGAGTGGTCGATTGCACCGGCTTGCTAAGCCGGCGTGCCTTCACAGGTACCGAGGGTTCGAATCCCTCCCTCTCCGCCATTCCATTTGCCCGGCAGGTTGCGGGCTCCTGGTAGATCTATTTGTTAGGTAATGTTCTTTGGTGGGGTATTCACCGACTCTCATCATCTTATTCATGGCATCCCAGATATCGGTCCAGGCAGCTGTTTAGCCCCTTGAGTTGGCGGGTGTTAATATTGGATCGAGCCGTTTCTGGAGATGGTGGGCTTGTCTGAGTTGCATTGAAATACCAAGTAAATCTGAACCATCGATTTACGGGCTCGGGGTCCCATTTTATTCGATCAGAGCCAGCCGCTGCGCTGCATCCTGCTACCGTGAACATTCCCAGGGGGCGAATTCCCCACTCCAGATATGCCGGTGAGGGAGTAGTTCATGTGGTGGTGTGTTTCATGTGGCGGTGTGAAATCACAGGAGCGGATCCAGATGAGGCTCTCGCACCCTTTTGGATGATCGGGTTTCCAGGCGCGCGGATCGGATCTCTTTGGTATTTGATCGGTTGATCGGTGCTCATCGAGGGGGAGATATCCACTGTATGCCCCAACTCACTACTCGTTGTGGCTTACCATGTGGCCCATCCCGTGGCCCATCTTATGGCTCATCTTATGGCTCAGTGAAGGGGCCTTTACGAAAGTCGGGGAAGAGGTTTATTCGCCTCGTATTTGAGTTTTAGCGAGAAAAGTGGGGGGGGTACTGACCGCAACAACCATTCCGCCTGCTGGGCGGCCGATCCCCGGCTTTGCTGGGGTCAGATCTTCATTCCCACGACGGTACCCTCGAAGACGCGTTCTCCTCCGACATATCCCTGGGCGGAGAATTTCGCCAGTTTGGACCGCAGAGCGGTCACCTCGCCGACCATCAAGAGTTCAGATCCCGGCATCACGACCCCGCGGAAGCGAACATCTTCACAAGCAGCAAATCCGAGGATCCCATCGGCGTCGAGGTCCTCTCCGAAGTAGAAGGAGCACAATTGGCCGGCGGTTTCGATCATCAACACACCGGGCAGGATGGGTCGGTCGGGGAAGTGCCCTCGCACCCAGAACGCATCCTCTCGAACCACATGAACTCCGGCAATGGTGCGGGTTTCGGGGTCAAAGTGAACAATCCTGTCGAGCATCTCCATCTCGTGGCGCTGTGAATTACGTCGTCGAATCTCTTTCGGGCCAAAAATAGTGGCCTGTAGGTCAATCGACCCTGGATCGATGATGGATTTCGCTGGCATCCCGGCTCCTTACTCTCTCGATGCAGGGTACACGACAGTATGAGCCGCTGCGACATCTGGGCCTGAGCCAAATCGGCAGGTAGAGTATTGATCCCAAGGAAGGGAACTAACACTTGTCTGACCTCAACATTTCCATGGAGCAACGGGTCACAACCGCTGACCAAGGCTGTTCCTACACCCTCGTTCAACTCGAGGGATTTATCGATGCCGCCAATTACCCGAAATTTGAGAAAGCGCTGGAGCGATTGGTCGAAAGCGGTAGGCACCAACTGGTGCTCGATTGCCGTGGAGTCCAGTACATCAATTCCACAGGGATTAGCGGAATCATCCGGTTTCACAAC
>JABHOG010000051.1 GCA_018694835.1 Planctomycetota bacterium
AGTCCCGGTAACCCACCCGCTGACCCGGACCTATGGCATGGAGATTCGAACTCGCAGGACCGAGGATCTACGCCGCGCTGCGCTGGAAAAGATGCGCAAAGAAGCCCTCGAGCGTGAAGAGAATCCAGGCACACCGCCCGCGGAAGAGGAGTCTTCCGAGGAGGAGGGCCGCCAGTGACATTGCCGCAGTGACATTGCCGCAGTGACATTGCCGCAGTGACTTCGACTACTTTTGCCATCCTCTTCTCTTAGGGAAAATTCTAGCCGCTTCCACACCTTGTAAGAGGCCGCTATCCTGCTGCCGGGATTCACGCTCAAGGAAGCGGAGTTCGGGGGGGACTGGATCAGTGCTGTACTGGGTCGGGCAACAATTCGAAAGTCTCTGGGGACCGATGCGACTGCTCCAGTCGCATCTGGTGCTCTGCACTCTGGGTGCGATGTTTGCGGCGGTCGGGTCCTTTATCGTGCTACGCCGTTGGGCGGGGACTCTACCTCTCGATCGTGGTCGAGAGCATGCCGCCCAGGCGACGGAGGCGATCGGGAAACCGACCGGCGCTGGCGCTCTGTTCATTCCCGTCACCGTCCTGGTGGCGTTGCTGGTGAGCCCATGGGACCCCTTTCGAGCGGTGATCTTACTCTGCGTGCTGCTGGCCATGGGCGCCGGATATCTCGATGATCGATCTCCCAATTCGTGGGGAAGGGTGCGCAAGGGCCTGATCGATCTGGCGATCTCGATGGTGGTCGCCTGGGCGATGATCGGTGGAGAGTCGTCGATGGAAATCTGGTTACCCTTCTTCGCACCGAAGATGGGACCGGAAGCGCTGCTCGATGGAACCACCGGGATGCTGGCACCGATCTTGTGGCAGCCATGGCAGTACGGATTGATGGCCACCCTACTACTGTGGTTCTCCATCAACACCACCAACTGTTCCGATGGAGTCGATGGACTCTCGGGTAGTTTGCTCTCACTGGCCCTGCTGGGACTGGGTGGGGTTCTCTACGGCGTGGTCGGGCACATCGACTCGGCGCATTACCTGCTCGTTCCCTTCTATGAGGATGGAGCCAGTTGGGCGGTGGTGGTCGCCACCACTCTCGGGACGCTGGCGGCCTACCTCTGGTTCAATGCTCATCCATCTCAATTGATGATGGGAGATGCGGGTTCTCGGGCGCTGGGATTGTTGCTGGGAGTGTTCGTGCTGGCGACGGGGAATCCGTTCCTGCTGCTGGTGGTGGCGCTACTGATCCTCGCCAATGGAGGCATCGGTCTGTTCAAGATCGGGTTCATCAAGTACCTCAAGATAGACCTGCTCAAAAGTGTCCGCTGTCCGCTGCACGATCACTTCCTCAAGAATTGTGGTTGGTCCAGCACCCAGGTACTGGTCAGGTTCGTCATCCTACAGGCGGTGCTGGCACCCTTGCTGATCGTGATCCTGTTAAAGGTGCGCTGACCTGGAGGATGGATCGGCACCACGGCAGAAAAAGGTTGCCTGGCGGCTGGTGAGTTCGGTCGCGCTATTGTTGCCGGCGCTCACATCGATCGCTTCTGTCCCTCGGCAGAGAGAACCCTGGCAAGCGGCGGAAGCGCAATCCTCACCGTCGTCACCGTCGTCGCCCGTCGAGATCGCGACCTCCTTCTCTGGGATCAGGGACCCTGACCAGGCGCTGGGTGGAGCAAAAGGAACCAGAGCGTCAGAGTCCAGAGCGACAGAGTCCAGAGCGACAGAGTCCAGAGCGACAGAGTCCACCACGGCGTTGATGTGCGTGAATTGATTCGACCGGCAGGAATCCAGCCGCAGAAATCCAGCAGTTGTGGGCATCGGATGGAACTCTATCGGATGGGTTGAACATCCAGAAATATGCGGTTCAGCAGGGCGATTGGGGCTCGATTAGCAGCCGGAGAGATCGCACTCCAGGCTATCGGCTGCGGTCGGATCTGCGCCGCAGCCACTCTGGAGATTGGGCTCGGGAATGCCGGGGGAGTTGGGAACAAACAGGCTCCCTAACAGGAATATTGCATCGGCGACATTGACCCCACCATCGTCATTGATGTCGCCAGCATCTCTGCAGGAGAGGGGAGGCTCCCCGGGGACAAACAGGCTCCCTAACAGGAATACCGCATCGGCCACATTCACTCCCGTGTCGCTATTGCAATCGCCTCGGATGAACTCATCGCCGACCGGGCATGGCACCGCCACCTCGATCAGGGCGAGGCCATTGATGTCGTGGTCGAAGGTTCCGAGGAAAGTTTCATCGCCGTTGACGTTTACCGTGTAGGCGGAACGAGCGGTATCCCCCTGCGCCCAGAGAAATGAATCCTGGTCCGCCAGGTAGGACAGGCTGCGGATCGGTTCACTCGAGAGCTGAGCAGAGATGTTGATGTTGGTCGTATCGCAGCTGTTGGAGCCAGGCGCAGAGGAAGGTTCCTCAAAGCTGGCGGGCTCTCCCGTGACATATCCTCCCGAGGCGCGGAAGATGGCTCCGCCGGAGCCGAGGCTGAGACTGTCGCCGCCATTACTGCCGGGGTACTGACACAGATCGGTGGGGCCGCCGGTGATGGTGCTCAACTCACACAAGTTTGAACTTCCGGTACTCAGTTGATTGGTGATGGCGCGAATCTCGCCAGCCGAGTTGAAATCAAGATCATTGAAGTCGAGTACGGTGAATCCGACGATGGCTAGCGTATCATCGATGGGATTGTATTCCATCAGCCAGGGGGAGGGCGCAGGAGAGGGGGGAAGGGAGGTCAGCGTCAGCATGTACCAGTTGCCGCTGGTGGGGTGAACTGCAATTCCTCGAATCCCATCGATCTCGATGGCTCCGGGAATCGACATGGCGAACTCCTCCTCGACCTCGAGGGTGAGAGGGTTGACCCGTCGCACCACATCGTCTTGATCGGAAACGGTCAGCCAGCGAGTTTCGAAGCAAATCTGGGCTTCGGTGCATGTCGGAGCCAGCGTCATCCACAAGGCGAGAAGAGAAAGCACACCCAGGATTCGACGTGGACAATTCCGTTGCATGGCTCGCTCCTCTGATCACCGGCAAATGAAAGGGCCGATAACGGCACTTTCGCCTCCGATACTGACTACTTCAAGGCTTTCTGAAGGGACTTCTCCAGTTGCTCATAACTCTGATAGCCCGCTTCTCGGCCGACCACATTACCTTTGCGGTCGATGAAATAGACCGTGGGTAACCTCTTTAAATGATACTGTTGAAATCCAACTCCATCGCCCCGGATCAGCATTCTCTGCTGTAACTGGTTCTCCTGAACGAACTCCCGGATGCGGGTCCGGCCGTCATTGTCAGCATTTATTGCCAATACCTCGACATTTTTGCTCCTGAAGTCCTTCTGGATCTTGCTGAGGTGCGGAGACTCCGCACGACAGGCACCTCACGAATAACCCCAGAACGCCACCATCAAGGTCTTCCCCTTGAAATCGGACAGGTTCACCATCTTCCCGTCGAGACCCTCAAGGGAGAAGTCGGGGGCTGGCTTCCCCATCATCTTCTTTGCTCGAACATCTGGATCGAGCGGTTGGGACGCGATCTTTTTGCTCGATTTGAGCAGAGAAGCGACCTCCTCCACGACTTCAGCCAGGGGGCCCTTCTTGTGGTCCTTCCGTCCCTTCTCGAACATCTTCTCCGCCATCTCGACCGCCGCCAGCGACATCCCCTTGCGCAGGACTCTCACCACCGGGGCGAGGAATTCATAGGCCTCTTCGACCTGCTGCGATTCCTCCTCCTCGATCAGTCCCGCTTCCAGTCTCTCGACTCGCAAGGTGCGCTCCTCGGAGGTGGCGTTCTCTTCATCGCCACGCAGCAAGGTGGCTGCCCATTCCGCTCGCTTCAGCGATCCGCCGCCACTCAGGTACAATGTTTCCTTGAACGCACTCAGGCGCAACGCTCTGGCGCCTCCGCGGATCTGGATCTGGCCCCCGGCCAGCAGGCCCGTCAGGATCAGTTGCCCATCGTCGTCGATCGCTTCGGTTCGTTCGACCGAGATCTGCCTTCTCAATCCGACCGGGGTGCCATCGGCCCAGCCCAGCCCAGTTCCCTCGGATCCCGCCCCGTGGACCGAGAGCAACATCTCCAACACTGCAGGGGAGAGGGGATCGAACAGTTCCGGTCTCGGTTTGCCGGAGCCGCGGATCATCATCGAACCGATGGGGAATCCGCCCGGATAGGTGCCATTGGAAGCGGTCGCACGCCAGACCCAGCGGTTTCCACCGGGTGCTGGGATCTGGAAGATGGTGACCTCGAATTCGAGGACCTCTTCTCCCCGGGTTCTCTCGACCTTCCAGACCGCTTTCGCCGAAGGATTCTGTTCCTCTTCATCATTGCCAGCCTGGGCCGGAAGGGAGGTGGGTTGGAGCAGAGACAGCATCAGGGATGCGAGTAGCAAGGTACCCAGATGAGCCTTGAGTCGATCAAATGTCATACAGATCACTCCTCGTGGCGGAAGATCGCCAGATGTGTCGAGAATTCACGGAAACCCAGGAAAATCAGTGGGACCGCAAATCTCTCGGTCCACGGCCTGAATTCACGGTAATCGGCGGCCCCCTGAGGCACAAGTGGCAGCCCCCGCCAGATTCAGACTGGTTTACACCGGAGATGCCTATTACACTGGAGGCAGTACGCGGGGGGACTGGGCCCGATTGAGGATTCCATGGGGGATTCTTGAATTGGAGTCGTCCTCAAGATACTGGCTGGTCCAATCATCCCGGAACCAGCGCTGAACCTCTCGAGAGGAGGCTCGATTTGTCGAACCGAATGAGCAGTTTTCTAGGACTGGCCCTTTTACTTCTCTTCACACCTGTCGCTCTAGGCGTGGCCTTTGCCGCGGATGACGACGGTGGACTTCGCAAGCCACTCGATCTTCCTGCCGGTGGTGCGGGTAGTGATGATGAAGAAGAAGACGCTCCGGAAGCGATTCGCTTCTACGGATCTGAATTCGAAGGAGATACTTTCGTCTTCATCGTGCCGGCCTATGGCTTCTGCGGTGAGACTGACATCTTCGACATGATTCGTCAGGAAGTGTCGACCACTCTCAACCAGCTCTCGGCATCGGTCGACTTCGCCATCGTGGCGTACAACTCGACCACCTACATCTGGCGTCCTGATTGCTGCCATGCCTCACCCGGTCACAAGGCATCGGCTCAGGCATGGATGGGTACGCTCGCTCCGATTGAGAACCACTGTCTCCTCGACGCTGCCCTCGCAGGTCTGGGCCTGGCCCAGCAAGCTTCGGGTGCCCACAAGCAGGTGATTATCTGTGGTGCTCGTGAGCCGTACTGCAACGGTGCCGGCGGTGGAAACTACGCAGATATCTGCATGGAGTCGATCACGGCAGCCAACTTCGAGAACCTGCCGGTTCACACGATTTACTTCACGAGTTCGTTCTATTCTGGTGAAGAGCAGTTCTACGTGAACCTCGCCGCCATGAACGGCGGAACCTTCCGTCAGGTCGACTACTAGACCTCGACGGTTAGAGACTCGACACGAAACAAGA
The DNA here is from genome assembly GCA_018694835.1 of Planctomycetota bacterium. Classification (GTDB taxonomy): domain Bacteria; phylum Planctomycetota; class UBA8108; order UBA1146; family UBA1146; genus QNYK01. The sequence continues at coordinate 5,507 of JABHOG010000051.1, forward strand.
TGATGCAGGCCCCAAACGTGAAAGCGTTTGGGGCCTTTTTTTCGCCTCATCCTGGCGACTGAAGAGTCCTCTGGATCGCCATCATCCTCGGCGACTGCTCCCCCTGCTCACTGCCGGAACCCACTGGCTTCGGGTGTCACCGTCGATCGGATCGGATATCCTCCGGGGCAAGGGCCGCCAGAGGGCGAGGCGATCCCGGGAGGACTTCCATGAGTGAAGTGGGACAGAGCTTCGAGTTTCCGGAACCACCGCAGTCTCCAGATTTCCCCAATCTGGAAGCTCAGGTCCGGACTTTCTGGGATGACAACTCCATCGAACAGAAGGCGCTGGCACTTCGCCAGGGAGCAGAACGCTTCGTCTTCTTCGAGGGACCTCCCACCGCCAACGGCATGCCTCACCCCGGTCACGCACTGACCCGTGCGATGAAGGATCTGTTTCCCCGCTACCAGACGATGCGAGGTCGCCTCTGCGAAAGAAAGGCGGGCTGGGACACCCATGGATTGCCGGTCGAAACCGAGGTTTGCAAGGAGATCGGAATCCACTCGAAGGATCAGATCGAGGAGTATGGCATCGAACCGTTTGTCCGGCGCTGTCAGCAATCGGTATTTCGCTATGTCAAGGAATGGGAGTCACTGACCCGTAACATCGGTTTCTGGGTCGATCTCGATGATGCCTACGCCACATACCATCAGAGCTACGTCGAAAGCGTCTGGTGGGCACTCAAAAGATTGTTTGATCAGGGGCTGCTATACCAGGGCGAAAAGATCGTCTGGTGGTGGGCCCAGGGAGGTACGGGTCTTTCCGCCGGTGAAGTCGGGGAAGGATACAGGGAAGTGGATGATCCGAGCGTTTTCGTTCGGATGCCTCGGTTGGATGCTCAGGGGCAGGCGGACGGGGTCGACTTCGTTGCATGGACCACCACGCCCTGGACCCTCATCTCGAATCAGTTCATCGCAGTGCATCCAGAAGTGCAGTACAGCACCGTCAAGGATGCCGGGAGTGATCAGAGGTTCATCGTCGCAACCGATCTGGTCGAGAAAATGGCGACCAAGTGGAAGATGGAACTGAGCATCGAGGAAACCGTGTTGGGAGCGGACCTGGTCGGCACCCGTTATCGTCCTCCCTTCGACGGCTACTGGAAGCAGTATGGTGAGAGGGTCGCTGACCTGGTGGAAGGCGGCGAGGTTTCTCTGATGTGGAGAGTGGTCGCTGCTGATTTCGTGACCACCGGGAGCGGCAGTGGAGTGGTACACCAGGCACCGGCATTTGGTGAGGTGGATCATGAGGTCTTGGTCGCCGAGCGAGCAAAACTGGTGGATCCTGAAGTGCTGGAGCTGCTCTGCGCAGTGGAACCGGACGGTAGTTTCGGGGAGATTGCAGGGGAGCAGTTCCACGGACGCTGGGTCAAGGATTGTGACAAGGAACTGATCCGCAAGTTGAAGGAAGAGGGGACACTCCTTCATCAGGAAGTGTATCGCCACGACTATCCCTTCTGTCCGCGCGCGCGTGAGGATGCGTTGATCCAGTACCCGCGTCGATCCTGGTTCATCCAGACCACTCGATTCGTCGACCAGATGCTGGAAAACAACCAACAGATCCAGTGGCAGCCGGAGCACATCCAGGACGGAAGATTTGGTAAGTATCTCGAATCGAATGTCGACTGGACCCTCTCGAGAGAGAGGTTCTGGGGCACACCGCTACCGATCTGGGTCTGCGAGAAGACCGGACAGATGGAAGCGATCGAGAACTACCAGGAACTGCTCTCGAAACCGGACGTGGTGGGGCAGGAAAAGTTCACCGATGCCAAGGAGGCGGATCCAACCCTGGATGACCACCTGAGAGTCCATCGGCCCTACATCGATGCGGTCCACTACGCCTCTCCTTACTCGGAGGGCGCGAGGATGCGAAGGGTTCCGGATGTCATCGATTGCTGGTTTGATGCCGGCTGCATGCCCTTCGCGCAGTGGGGATTCCCGCATCAAAATGTCGACCGTTTTTCAAGCCAGTTTCCAGCAGACTTCATCAGCGAGGCGATCGATCAGACTCGCGGCTGGTTTTATGCGCTGCTGTCGATCTCGACCATCCTGTTCGGCCCGGATGGGGCGGCACACGGAGATGAGCGGGTCCCGGAGGAAGCGCATGCCAGTTGGCCGCATCCATTCAAGTCTTGCATCGTCCTGGGCCACTTACTCGGCGAAGACGGCCTCAAGATGTCGAAATCGCTGAAGAATTACAGGACCCCCGATTACATCTTCGAGAAGGAGGGCGCCGATGCGATGCGCTGGCTCTTCTATGCCGGCCAGGCTCCGTGGACCAGCCTTCGCTTCCAGGAGCAGTCGATCACCGAAGGGCAGCGGGAGTTCCTTCTGCGGCTGTGGAATGTCTATTCCTTCTTCAGTATCTACGCCCGCATCGATGGCTGGCAGCCGACCGGAGACCTGAGGGCGGCTCCCGCGCCGGATGTGAAACTTTCGGAACTCGATCGCTGGGTCCTGGCAGAGTTGAATGCCACGGTCGATCAGGTTCGAACTGCGCTCGATGCTTTCGATAATCTGACCGCTGCGACGGCATTGAATGATTTCGTCGACGCACTGTCCAACTGGTATGTACGCCGTGGCCGTGATCGCTACTGGAGTGAAGGGATGAATGCCGACAAGGAAGCGGCCTATTCGACCCTCTATCACTGCCTGGTGACCACCACCATGCTGGCGGCACCGTTTGTTCCCTTCATCACCGAGCACCTCTACGGCGTACTGGTCAAATCTCGTGGGGACGATTTTCCGGAATCGGTCCATCTCTGTGATTACCCGGAATCTGAAGCACAACGCTGTGACGATTCCTTGTGTAAACGCATGGCGATGATACGTGAGATTACATCGCTCGGACGGGCCTGTCGTTCGCGTGAGAAATTGAAGGTGCGGCAACCGCTTCCGGCGGTCCGGATCGTGCTGGCCAACTCCAAAATGGTCTCCCAACTGGCGGCAGATACAGAGTTGATCTCCGAGGAACTGAATGTCAAAGGGGTCGAGTTCGTGGAAGATGCTTCGGAGTATGTTTCCTACGAGGTGAAGCCAAACTTCAAGGCGATCGGGCCCCGATTCGGACAGGATGCACGGGCGGTCGCCAAGGCACTTTCTCAGCATGACGATCCGTCCGCGCTGGTGCGAGCGGCGAACTCGGGTCAGACGATTCCACTGATGCTCGACGGAGATCGTGAAGTGACTCTCGAAGCGACGGATCTCGATGTACGAGTTCATCAAAAGGATGGATGGAGTGCTGCCGAAGCGAAGGGAGTGGTGGTCATCCTCTCGACCGAGGTTTCTCCAGAGTTGCATCGAGAGGGCCTGGTCCGGGAAGTGATCAGCCATGTTCAAGGGATCCGCAGAGATCTGGATCTCGGATATGACCAGAGGATTCGTCTTTCGGTCGCTGCTGAAGGAAATCTGGCTCTTGCCATCGATGAACACGCTTCACACCTGCAGAAGGAAACACTCTCGGTGGAGATCTCGATGCAGGCCATCGACGGGGTGGGGTCGAGAGATGTCGAGATCGAGGGTGCATCGGTTCGGATCGTGGTGAATCCTGTGACCACCAGTTAGCGCATGACCTGGATGTATCGAACGACCAACGGAGGAGGGTGTCATCGGTTGGCATGAAAGCCTGAAACAAGCTCAAGAGGAAGCGCAGGTCGATGAACGACCGATCCTGATCATTCTCGAGGCACCGGGCTGACTCGGTTGCAAGCGCCTGGATACCGTGACGTATTCAGATCCTCACTTCATCGCTGCCATCGATTCGCTGGTCGCGCCGATTCGCATCAATATCGCCGATCGCCACGAGGACTTTCGTGAGGCTGCGGTGATGACCAAGATTTCCTTCTCGCCGCGGTTTCGTCTGTTCAGTTCTGATCGCAAACGCTTGTTGCGAGAGTGGACCGGTTGGATGGCGACAGAAGAACTGATCGCCGAATTTTACATCGCACGTGGTGTGGATCTGCTGGAACGCAAGGATCCATCCGGTGCGGTGGAGCAGTTCGATGCCGCGCTGGCGGCGGCCGAGGGTGGACCCGCTACAGCGGAGATTCTTTACCGACGCGGGATGGCTGCCTTCATCGCAGGGAAGTTTGACTGGCAGCCACTCAGGCGCGACTGGAACCGGGTGGTCAAGGATCACGCCGGATCTCGCTGGGCCAGCCACGCATCGGTCATCGAGGATGCGCCAGAGTGATGGATTTACCGCAGTGAGTGGATCGATGCCGGAGGCGATCGGTCGGTTAGTGCAGCGGAGAAACGCTCTACTCTTCAGGTTTCCTGGCGACCATGATGAGTTTTGGGCCGAACAGTAACGCAGGACTGAGAATCTCCTTCTGGATCGCTCGCTTCAGCGATGTAGAGGTCTCGAAGCGGCGATTACGCCACATGCGTCGAGTTCCCCACCACACCAGCGGAAACATCAGCGGAGCCAGCAAGATCGAGTTGAGGGAATATCTGGTGGCCTCGACCCCCAGTACATCCAGTCCTACATGGGTCAGGTAGAACCTCAACTGAAAGGCGTTGATGAGGAAGACATGGCCGTAGTAGGTGTCTTCTCCGTAGGTTTTCGATCCACCCCAGTATCCGTGAGATTCGGTCACTAACCATCTGCGCGGGCGCGGATGTCCGGACAGCATGGTGTCGGCCCTCGCAGCGAGAAACAGAATGTTCGGGGTCGTCACGATGAGGACCCCGCCCGGCTTGAGCACCCGCTGTAACTGTGCCAGCACCGCGACCTGGTTATCGACATGCTCGATCCCCTCCGAGTGGAGAACTCCCTCGAAGGAGTTGTCCTCGTAGGGAAGTGGGGCGGTCATGTCACATCGGGTGCAGGAAAAACCGTTGGCCCGGGCTCGGTCGGGAAAGAGGTCGGCACACTCCACTTCGAAGCCTGAATCGACCAGATTTCTGGCGTTGACTCCATCACCGGAGGGGATGTCTAGAATCTTGCCGGTATCGATGTACTTGCGAAACATCTGGCCGACTTCATTACGGATGTGTCCGTCATGTTGGAGACGCTTCAGCAGAGCCAAGTTGGAGCTTCCTTACATCAGAGTTGTGGAACTGGACGGTGAGAGGCCGCTACGGAATGATCTCAGGAAAAGAACTGTATCGTCAACGGGTAGCGCCAAACCTCGCCCTGATTCGCCTTCAAGCCACCGATCAGTGGGAAAACGATGTTGCAGATACCGAGGGCGGCCAGCATTGGAATCCCGATGACCAGAAAAATCAGGAAAAATCCCACGACGCCGTAGATGACACTGGAGATGAGCCAGTTGGCGACCAGTCTGCCGTGCTCATCGAGGGATGGTAATTCATCTTTCTTGATCTGCCAGATGATGATGGGGCAATGAAACCTGCGATGGGAACGAGGTAGCCGGCAAACATCGAGAAATGGAGAATCATCGCCCATTCTCGGGCGGTCTTCTCCTCGAAACCATCCTCGATGGAAGAAGAGGGAGATGATCCTGCTGTAGATTCTTCATTCATGGCCATCACTCCTTCAGTGAGCATCCTGCATGGGGCTGACCCCCGCCGAGTATACTCCAGTGTCGATCATGGGCAGTTCTGAGTCGGTTGGTCGCAGCCCAGTGCGTCATCGGTGGGATCTTCACCACACAGTTCGGGTCCCGGTGGCGCCGGCGGAGTGGTTCCACTGAAGAGGCTTCCGAGCATCGAGATTCCGTCGCCGATGTTGAGATCGCCATCGTCGTTGCTGTCACAGGAGTCGTGGCAACCGGGCGCTTCAGCATTGGAGAAGAGGTATCCGAGCAGGAAGATCACATCGCCGATGTCGAAGGTGCCATCGCCATTACACAGTCCTCTGCGAAATGTCGGAGGCGGTGGGGCGGTCGGTGGAGTGGCGATCTCGACCTCGATGGTTGGAACTGCAGAGGGGGAGTGGACGCCGAGGATTGCCGTGCCGGTTTCCGGTGCAGCATCCGCATCGAAACCAAAGTTGTAGAGGAATCCCCATCGGATCGGATTGGCAGAGGCGCCGCTGGCATGATCGGTGGTAGACCAGGTGATCCCATCGGCATCGCGAACTGCCGACCAACTGTCGTTGGAAAAGGAATAGCTGAGAATCTCCGGTGCAAAGAAATCGATATTGCTGACCTCGACATCGGCCGCGACCGGAATCGAGAAAGACCCCGCATTGCGTCCCATGTCATGGTTGTACAGTGAGTACTCGTAGTGCCATGTGCCGTCTCCATTGTCGGAGACCTTGTGGGCCAGGTAACAGCGGCCATCGATCTGTGGGAACGGTTGCACCATCTCGATGGAGGCTCCGGGCCAGGCCGCCTGTACCGTCCCCAGTTGGCTCGGGGCGGACATGTTCATCGACCAGTTGCTACCCGGGGTACCGGAGACACCGATCGGTTCCCAGGCATGATTGGTGGTGTGGTCGATGTCACCCGGATGGACCACCGAAACCTCGGAGATCCAGATCGAGCCGGGGTGCAAGGTTGGATCGAGATCGTCATCTTCGACCCACAACCGTTCTTCCACCTGGTCCCAGGGGCCCGAGTCGGACTGCAACTCCGATCCCTCGTAAATGAATCCACCACTCCAGGGATCGATCTCACTACGAGGCCCCATGGTGTTCTGGTTGGCATTGCCGCTGGCGCCGTAGGTGTCGGAACAACCGACACCGGTATAGGTACTGGTGGGACTGGGATTGCAGCCGAATCCGCAAGCGTTGGCCTGGGCCGAGGACCAGCCATGCTTGACCCATGAGCCGCCGATCTGGATCAGACGATCGGCATCGAGGCGAAACATGTTGAACGCCATCATCGGGTGTCGTGGGTCGGGGTTGGCAAACCAGTCGAGTGGTTCGGTTCCCCCGTTACACATCACCGACTCCGAGCCAAAACTGGCCTGGGATCCCTCGCGACCGACCATCACCAGGTTGTTCGAATCACCGATGATCAGATCCTGCCCCGAGTTGGGCATCGGTGCCGTGTCGTAGATGCGAAGACACCACTCCTCGAGCATCCCCGTTTCACCCGTCATTTCATCGGAGACGGTGAGGGTCCAGCTTCCGATCGGGTTGGCACCCTTGAAAGATGAAAGATTTCCCACCGGTTGCATCCATCCGTCGGAATCGTAAGGCGGTTGGTTGGGAGATCCACTTTGCCACCAGGTCAGATCGATCCCCCCGGAAGCACCGGTCGGTTGATCATGAAGTGTCACGGTGATGCCATCGGGTGAAGAGAGTTCGATCAGTAGTTGGCTGGCATCGGGATGATTGATGTGAGCCTCGACTTGAAGATCCCACAGAATGGTCGCGGGATCGCCACTGATGACGACGATGGAATCGACAGGCTCTCCGCCATCGGGAATATCGAGGAGCGGTGCACTACAATTTTCCAGAGTGATTGGCCCGGTGACGGCGACTTCATCGCAGAAAGGTGTACCGGGGGCACTTCCGATATGCGGCGTGGCGCAGACCTCGATCATCGTCTGGATCGACGATACCGGGAGCGCTGCTGTGACGACGTTACCCGCGACAAAAGGACCGTTCACGGTCACCTGGCTGGAGCCCACAAACCCTGCTGCGAACAGCACTGAATCACACGGACCGGAAACCACTGCCTCGCAATCGATCTCGGCACTGCCGGGTACCGAACTGAGGGTCAGTGATTCGATGAGCGACTGGACAAATTGAACATTGACGTTACCGGTACCGTTTTGTCCATCTCCCCAGCCTCCAATGCGGATTAAATACTCCTCGCCGGCGGAGACTTGCAGACCTTCGACGACCGATGCGTAGGAAGCGCCGTTACCCTGCATCTGGCATTCTGGCGCGTCGCCACTACAGGCGACTTCGACCTTGGATATGCAATCGCCGAGATAGATCACCAGGTCGGTATCGAAGTTGACGATGTCACACATGCTGACAGTGAGAGAACCCTCACCCGGTGCGGTCCAGCGGTACCAGACATCCTGGTTCATCACTCCGAGAGCATTGCAACTGGCGCCGCTACTGTAGAGATCGATACTGTCGCTGGCTGAAGTGGTATCGATGGGGTTGTCGCCGATCACCGCTTCGATGGCACCGCTGCACTCATCATTTTCAGGAGCTCCGGGTGGCGGAGGTGGGGCGCTCGTCATCGAGATGTCGAAGGTACCTCCGCCAATGTCATAATCGTTATAGCCGCCGATGCGAATCAGAATCGTCTCGCCGACAAAAACCGGCACATTTTCAAGGGTGGTATTCCAGTTGTTGGTGGTTCCCTGGACCAGGCAACCTGCCGTGTCGCCGTGGCAGGAGATGGGGATCAGTGATCCGCAAGCACCGCCATAGACGATGACGTCAGTATCAAAATCGACGGTGTCACAGGTAGTGATGGTCATCAGACCATCTTCTGCAGGAGTGAAGTGGTACCAGACATCGCCATGGACACCGCCAAGTGCGGTTCCAGGACAGGTGCTGGTGGGGATTTCCTCCAGGCTGTTGGTCGCATCGGAGGTGTCGATCGCGTTGGTTCCGAGGAACACCTCGCTGGCACCGGTACATTCGTCGTTGAGTGCCTGTGCGAGCAGTTCTGAATTGAGCCCACACAACATCAGAAAGATCAGCAGAAACTTCATGGCGAACCACCTTCCCATCTTCTTAGATTGTACACTTCCCACAGGATTCGGTCAGTGGGTAGATTCGGTTGCCGTGAGAGGCGGGGAAGTTCGATGAGAGCGGTGACGGTACTGGGGGGCGGAATTGTCGGACTCACTCTCGCCAGGGAGTTGCGGCGTCGTGGGATTGAGGTCGATCTTCTCGATTCGAGAAGTGTCGGAACAGGCGCTACTGGTGCTTCCACCGGAATCCTGACCCCACCTCAACACGCACGAACTCCCTTCTACCAGCTACGAACCCGAGCGTGGCAGATGTGGCCCGAATATGCCGCGACACTTTCTGCAGAGTCCGGCATCGATGTGGGTTATCTCCGATGTGGCGCCATCGACATTCGCGAAAGGACCATCCGGAATCCACAGCGGGAGTTGAGGAAGTTGCGAGATTCTGGAGGCCGGGTCGAGGTGCTCACGCGTGATCAAATTCGCCAACTTCTGCCGGATCTTGTCAGGAGTCCAGAGGCTGGATTACTGGTCGAGATGGAGGCCCGTATCGATCCCCTGGCGACCATCGAGGCACTGCGTCGAAGTTGCCACGGTGCGGGAGTGAATATTCGCGAAAACCTCGGTCCGATTCGCATCGAGCCGATCGGCGATGGAGGAATCACGCTGGTCGCTACAGCGGGCATCGAATTGTCTCAGCCATCGGAGCAGAGAAGTGTGATCCTCGCAGCGGGATGGGAGAGCGTGTCTGCGGCACTGGCGGTGGCTCCATCGCCGCTGCCACTCGAGCCGGTCCCCGGCGAGGCGATCACACTCGATCTCGCTGCACCGGCTCACCTGGTACATTTTAATCTCCTGCGAGACGGGTTCAGAGATCCCTCGGGGAATCGCTCGATCTACTCGTGGATTCCCGCTCCCGGTGGAGGATCCTGGCTCGGCAATAGTGTCGCCAGTGGAAATCGAGTGGAGCAAACAGTCGGGGACCCGTCATCGGATGCGGTGGCACCGACTGCAGAAGGGCGCGATGAACTGGTCGAGGTGGCCCGCTCCATCTTCGGCGAAGATGTGGAGTCGAGAATCACCGGTCACCGGGCGGGCATCCGTCCGAAAGCGACGCGTCATGGCGGCCCCTTGCTCGGAAGATGGCCCGGTCGACCGCAACTGTGGGTCGCCACAGGGCACTACCGGGCTGGCTTACTGATCGGACCTGTTACCGCCACCATGGTGGTGGATTCGATGCTCGATGGATCGCCGATTCCCGAGGAGTTCCAACTGCCCTGCTAACTTCAACCGACATCACAGGGAGCGACGGAGAATCCAGGCGACCTGTTTCTTGCCGTGTCGAAGCAGTGCCAGGATGAGGTCGCCACCACTACCGCGGAATTTGCGAGCCAACTGGGCCGGGTTCTCGGAGATTCCCCGCGTCTTGACGATGGAGATCCCTTCTCCATGGGCTCGTAACCACCGTCGTACTTTATCCTCACGCCAAGGCATTCGTTCGACCACCTCGTAACTCTTCAGCCATGGCGAATCGATCCGTTGATGACCGGCGAGCCAGCCGAGTCCTGGATGCAACTCTCCGATGGAGTGCCGGGAGAGTAATTGCGCGACCAGCCCCGCCCTCTCGATGACCGAAACCGGTTCATGGATCCATGCGGGGTCGGGGTCAGTAAAGAGGTCGAGCACCTCCTCCTCGCCGCTGATCGATTCTCCACTCGGCAGCAGGGTGGCTCGTCGCCGCTGACCTCCATCGAAGGATCCGCGCCACAAGGTGGCTTCGACCAGGTCTCCACTCTCCTGGATGAACTCCACCTCGCCCGCCGGCAGTTGAGAGACATCCACTCCGGGGCCGCACTTGAGGGCGAGATCCGGGTGTTTTTCCATCAGTACCTCGAGAACATCGGGGCCGGGGAGCATCTCCGGGTAACTGTGACGGCGCCGACCGTCGAGGCGTCGGTCTGGATCGATATGTAGCGGTAAGGGAGTGAGGGGGAGTGCCGCCGCATCGGCAGTGACGGCCTCGCCTTTGCCTCCGGTCAGCCGGACATTGGCCCTGGCCAGGGTCAAACGAAGACGATCATGATCGACCATCACCACCGGCCCTCCCTGCGACAGAGCGATCGAGTCACTGCCGATTCCGCAGCACAGGTCGATCACCGGGGACTCGCTACACGCCTGCCGGATGCGAGCGGCCTTGTGTCGGGCGACCGCCGAGCGGGTCGCTTGTTGAACCGCCTCGGCGGTGACCCACAGCCGCTCCGCCTGGTCGATACGGCCGGTGGCGCGGCGTCGAGCGTCCCACAGCGACAGCACTGCGGCGACTTCATCGCGGCTGCCATACTTGCGCAACTGCGACAGTTGCGACAGGCGACCCGGCTCGACGCCATGTGCGGCGAGCAGTAACGGATCAAGTTCTCCAGCGAGCAGTCGGGTCCAGATGGGGTCCATGCTCAAATCCTAGGGAATTCCGCTGCCAGGTGTACGAATTGGAACACTATTTTTTTGTTTGGGTTGCCAAACAAACAGGTTCATGGTCCCTTGTGGAGCATGACGGGCTCCTCGATACACCGCTGGAACGCCGCAGGGGTCGAGCAACTGAGCGATCGAGGAAGGGATTCAGATGGGGCAACAACATGACTCTCCCGTGGCGAAATGGCTCTGCGGGCTGCTGATGGTCGCCATTCTGACCTCGGGGTGGTCACCCGGCTGGGCCCAGCAGGGGGATCTCGCGGGGAATCTCGCGGGGAATCTCGATGGAGATCTCGATGGGGAGTCGGGGGTCCAGTGGGTGAGAGATGTGCAGATCGGTGGTTATCTCGATCTCGAACTCTTCATCAATTCGAATCGCTTCGATTTTCGTAATCATCGATTGGTGCCGATGCTCGACGCAGTGGTCACCGAGCATGTGCACTTCTCCTGCGAGATCGAGTTCGAGTACGGCGGACCGCAGGTGGCGACCGGTGACGGAGAGGTCAAGGTCGAGTACGCCCATGTCGATGTGGATCTGGGTGGTTGGCAGCTGCGCACGGGTGCCATCCTGGTGCCGCTCGGATCGACCAACCTGCACCATGATTCACCGATTCGTCCGCTGACCCAGCGACCGCTGGTGGCGCGCACAGTGGTGCCGACCACCCTGACCAGTGCTGGAGTCGGAGCGTTGTTGGAGGGAGCGGAAGGAGATTGGCTCCTCGAGATCTATACCCTCAATGGTTTCAACGGTGGGGATGCCATCGATGGCTACAATATCGATTCGACCAGCGGGATTCGTGCTGCACGTCCCGGATTGAAGAAGAATGGCGACCGATCTCCCAGCCTCTGTGGGAGATTTTTGTGGAGACCAGAGCTGGGAACCGAGGTGGGATTGTCCGCCTGGAACGGAAGTTGGGATGCGCAGGGGGAACTGGACCTGACCATCGCCGTGATCGATGTCACCACTGAGGTCACCGCTGGCATCGACACCGTCGGCCCCATCGAGGTGCAACTGGAAGTGGCCAGGGTCGCCATCGAACTCGATGCTCCCGCTCGGTCCGCCGGGGTTCCTGCGGAACTGGCGGCCAGTTCGATTCAACTTTCACGCCGTTTCTATCCGGCCATCCTCGAGCGGTGGTTCGGAGCGGAGTCCTCCTCCGGCCTGACCCTTCGCTTTGAAGGTGAAGATCTGGGAGGCCATCGTAAGCGCCGATCGACGATCGGTTTCAACATCCGTCCTTCCGATGAGACGATTTTCAAGTTTGATCTCGAACGGGTGAAGGTGGAAGACCAAGCCGACCCAGACGCGACCATCATCTGCTCGATGGCGACTTACTTCTAGGAGAAGACACGTTGACGCTGACGATACTACTCTCACTACTGCTGGCGGCTCCCACTGCGGAGGCCCAGATGTTCGGGCTGACTCCAACCAGCATCGAGCAAGCGATCTCGACCGCATGGCCACAGGCTGCCAGGTACGAATCGGTGGTGCTGGAGATGAAGGGCGATCTCCGTCAACGGATCGCCCAGCGTTGTGGAAGCGCAGTACCCTCAGCGCCAGTGATGCTGGTCCGGGTCTCCGATGCCAAACAACAGTGGATCGGAGATGCAGTGCTTCTCGATGAGATCGGGAAGTACCGTCCCATCACATTTCTGGTGGCGATCCATCCAGAGAAGCGGGTCCACGACCTTCAGGTTCTGGTTTACCGGGAGCACATCGGCAAGCAGATCGCATCGCCCAGATTTACCCGACAGTTCAGAAACCGCGCTGCTCAACCACCCTTCAAACTACACCGAGAGATCCGAAATCTCTCCGGGGCGACCCTCTCGGCGCGCGCCTCGGTGCGTGCCGTACGTAGAGCCCTCGCCACCGTCGCAGAGGTCTGCGATGGGAAGAGTCCGATCCGCTGGAAGCCGTGGCCCTCTCCGGTCTCTTTGACGGTCGAGGGCGAGGTGGAGGCGGATCGATCGGTCTCGGTGGTTCGAGTTCGGCCTGCGATGGGTACAGTCCTGCGGGTCGAGGTCTACGGACCCGAGGCGGAGCAGGTCATCTCCGAGGTGTTCGACGAGGTGCGACGTCTCGAGCAGTTGTTGAGCCGCTGGAATCCACACAGCGATGTGAGTCGAGTCGAGCAGGCACCTGCGGGTCATCCGGTGAAGGTGTCCACGGATACGATCGAGTGTGTGAGTGCAGCGTTACAGATCGCCAGAGAGAGCGGTGGTGCTTTCGATCCGACTCTGGTGGCGGACGGCTACTCGCAGATCGATGTCGATCGGGCCACGGGTACCATCACGAGACAACGCGACGATTTGATCCTGGACCTCGGCGGGATCGGCAAGGGATATGCTCTGGATCGAGCGGCCGAGATCCTGAGGGAACTCGGTCATTCGAGAGCTTTGCTCGACTTTGGCGGACAACTACTGGCACTGGATCCTCCCCCGGGAGAATCGTCCTGGCTGGTCGGGATCCATGATCCAAGGGTGAAGGGGAACGGGGCGAACTCGCTGTTACGCTCGATCCCGCTGGTGGGCTCCAGTCTCGCCACCAGTGCGACTTATGAGAAGGGAGATCACATCATTGATCCCCACCAGGGTCAGGCTGCAGTGGTGGCGCTGTCGACCACCGTCCTGATCCCCGATGCCACCCGGGCGGATGCCTTCAGTACCGCACTGGCTGTGCTCGGTCCCGACCATGCCGATCCGTTGCTGGATCGAGTTTCCGGGGCAGGAGCCCTGATCCTGGTCGCGGGCGAGAAGAGCGCGCGCGGCTACGGGAAGTTAAAACCCTGATGGCCAGGGAATCCGCCGGTGCGCCGGTACACATCACCCTTGTGGGGAATCCCAACGTCGGAAAGAGCACTCTTTTCAATGCTCTGGTGGGCGCAAATTCGAGAATCTCCAACTACCCGGGGATCACTGCGGATTCGGTGATCGGTGAGTTTTTCGGGGCAGAGCAACTACGCATCGTCACCGACTTGCCGGGAACTTATAGCCTCCAGCTCGATCTTCCCGAGGCTCAGTTGTGTCACCAGCACCTGAAATTCGATGTACCGCTGCAAGGTCAGCAACAGAATCTGATCATCGTGGTCATCGAAGCGGTGGGATTCCCGAGAAATTTTCAGCTTCTGGCAC
>JABHOG010000052.1 GCA_018694835.1 Planctomycetota bacterium
CTTGCTACGAACCTTGCCGTTGACCTGCACCGGAACTTCGACCAACTCCTGCTGAAGCCAACGTGGATCCGCCTGTGGAAACTCCTCCCACATCAGCGACTCTTCATGTCCCAGTGCACTCCACAACTCCTCGGCCAGATGTGGAGCATACGGGGCGAGCACCAGACAGAAAGGTTCCAGGATCGCCCTCGGCCGCGTCTCCAGCGGATTGAGTTCGTTGACAAAAGTCATCATCTGCGCGATGGCCGTATTGAAACGCAATCCCTCGGTATCGCGATCGACCTTGTCGATGGTGCGATGCAATATCCTCATCTGGTCATCTGTGGCCGGTGCTGACAGGGTGCCGTGCAACTGATCATCCTGGTCAAAAAAGAGCCGCCAGACACGATCGAGGAATCTGCGCGCCCCCATCAAACCACCGGTGGACCACGGTTTGTCCGCTTCGATGGGGCCCATGAACATCTCGTAGACCCGCAGTGAGTCGGCACCTTGCTCTGCAATCACATCGAGAGGGTCAACAACGTTGCCGAATCGCTTCGACATCTTGCGGTGGTCCTCGCCGAGGATCATCCCCTGATTGACCAGTTTTGCGTACGGCTCATCGACGGGACAGACCCCGATGTCATGGAGGAACTTGGTCCAGAATCTGGAATAGAGCAGATGCCCGACCGCGTGCTCCGCTCCCCCGAGATACAGATCGACCGGCATCCAGCGCTTTGCCAGTTGCGGATCGACCAGAGCCTGGTCATTCTTTGGATCGATGAATCGCAGAAAGTAAGCGCTCGATCCGGCACTACCAGGCATCGTATCGAGTTCTCTGCGAGCCGGTGCCCCCGATCCTGGTACCTCTGCCTGGCTCCATTGTTGAGCTCTTTCGAGCGGCGACTTTCCCGTACCGGTGGGAGCGAAGTCATCGAGATGGGGCAATTCCAGCGGTAAGGCGGATTCGGGGAGGGGATGTGCCTTCCCCTCATCATCGATGACCACCGGCACCGGTTCTCCCCAGTATCTCTGACGGGCGAAGATCCAGTCACGCAGGCGATACCGGACGATCCTCTTTCCGATCTTCTTCTCCTCGAGCCAATCGATGCTCGCCGAGATGGCCTGTTCCTTGTCGAGGCCATCGAGGAAGCCGCTGTTGACATGAGTCCCCTCCCCGACATAGGCCTCGACAGCCACGTCTCCGCCGGCCACCACCTCGACGATCGGCAGTTCGAAGGTCGTGGCAAAGTCCCAGTCGCGCTGGTCATGACCCGGCACGCACATGATGGCTCCGGTGCCGTACCCCATCAGGACATAATCGGCGACCCAGATCGGCATCGAATCGCCGGTGCACGGGTTGATGGCATGGGCGCCGGTGAAGGCTCCGGTCTTGCCCGCTTCCGTTCCCGATCTCTCGATGTCGCTTTTTCTGGCAGCCTCCTGGCAGTACGCCTCAACCGCTTCCTGATGCGGGGCAGCGGTGAGCCTACTGACGAATGGATGCTCTGGAGAAAGTACACAGAAGGTCGATCCAAACAGCGTGTCTGGACGAGTGGTGAAGATCTCCAGTTTCAGGTCTGAATCCACGATGTCAAAGGTCGCATCCGCTCCCTCAGATCGTCCGATGCGATCGCGTTGCATCGATTTGATCGACTCCGGAAAGTCGACCTCATCGAGGCCTTCGAGCAATCGATCGGCGAAGGCGGTGATCCGTAGCATCCACTGCTTCATCGGCCGACGTACCACGTCATATCCACCGCGTTCACTCTTACCGTCGATCACCTCATCATTTGCGAGCACCGTACCCAGCTCCGAGCACCAGTTGACCATCGCTTCCTCCTGGAAGGCGAGGTCATGCTCGAGCAGTTTGAGAAAGATCCATTGGGTCCAGTGGTAATAGGTAGGATCGCTGGTGGAGAACTCCCGATCCCAGTCGTAGGAGTAGCCCATTGCTCGCAGTTGTTTGCTAAAGGTCTCGATGTTCTCCCGGGTCGAGACCTCGGGGTGAACCCCTTTCTCGATGGCATACTGTTCCGCCGGCAGACCGAAGGCATCGAAGCCCATCGGATGCAGCACATCGAATCCCTTCATCCGGCGATGACGAGCGATGATGTCACTGGCTGTGTAACCCTCGGTATGACCGACGTGGAGCCCGCTCCCCGAAGGATAGGGAAACATGTCGAGAACGTAGTATTTGGGAAGATCGGAACGTATTCCGGCACGGAACAGCTGGTGCTGATTCCAGTGCGCCTGCCAGCGCGGTTCGATTTCTTGAGGTTTGTATCCCATCAGTTCCATCCATGTTGCGACTCTGACGAATATGGACCATGCTGAACGCTGGTCTATCGCCCGGGTGGATTCTACGCAGCAGGGCTTGTTGCAACCACCTACGCTGGAGGAATTCCTCCACCTGAAGACAAGAAATGAGGTCATCGATGAGTCGATCTTGGTCCATCTCATGCACGATAATCCTGCTCCTTTGCGGATGTCTTGGCCCTGATCACAGGACCGAAAATCATCGAGATCGCTGGGCGATCGCCATCCACGGTGGAGCGGGCGCCCTTTCCAGAGACGCACCTGAAGAAGCGCAACGTGCCTATCGTGAGTCATTGCAATCGGCATTGACCATCGGAGCCGGGATCCTCCAGGGTGGCGGAACCGGACTCGATGCGGTCGAACAGGTGATTCGCTTCCTCGAAGACGATCCACTGTTCAATTCTGGCCTCGGAGCCGTCTTCAACTCGGAGGGAAAACATGAACTGGATGCATCCATCATGGATGGATCCGATCTCTCCTGTGGAGCGGTTGCAGGAGTGAGAACCGTACGCCACCCCATCACGTTGGCCAGAAAAGTGATGACAGAAACTCGCCATGTACTGTTTGCCGGGGAAGGTGCCGAGACCTTTGCCAGCGAGTGCGGAGTCGAACTGGTCAAGAACTCCTTCTTCTCAACCGATCGACGGCGAGAGCAGTGGATCCAGAAGACCCAGCAGAAGAAGGGCACCGTCGGGGTGGCGGTGCTCGATCAGCACGGACACCTGGCGGCGGGCACGTCGACTGGTGGCATGACCGACAAGCGCTGGGGTCGAGTCGGCGATTCCCCCATCGTCGGAGCCGGCACCTACGCCGATGATCGCGCCTGCGCCGTTTCCTGCACCGGAACCGGTGAGGAGTACATCCGTCACGCGGTCGCTCATTCCGTCGCGGCGCGCATGATGCTAGCGGGTCAGGATCTTCAAACCGCCTGCGATGCGATGATCCACCAGGTGCTTCAACCCGACGATGGCGGCCTCATCGCCGTCGATGCCGCCGGCAATATCGCGTTTTCCTACAGCACAGGAGGGATGTACCGCGCCGCCGCCGATTCCAGCGGCCGCTTCGAGATCGGCATCCATGACGAGATGATCACGGTGCCTGGCTCCTAGTTTTCCGCAGCGGTTCTGGATTGGTCGATAGGATTCCATCGATCTCCACTTGCGATGAAGTGAACTCAAAATCGGCTGTCGTCTCCTTGGTTGAGAGCTGGTGCCCTCATGTGAGGGATTATAATTGATGCAGGTGCTTGGACCATTGACGGCTTGGAGTCCCTGCGCATGCTTCTATAGTAGGGAGTTGCCGTCGGAGTCGCGGGGCCGATTCGCTGCCACCGCCCGACCAAGAATCGCACGGACTCGAAACGTCGACTCCGTCAGATATGGAGGCCGCAGCATGCGACGCCTTCACGTAGGGATACATCCTATGAAGCATCCCAGCTTGGGCTTCTTGATACTTCTCTTCGCGACCTCCTGCGCCGGCCCGCCCGTCGCAGAGCTCTCACACCCTGAGTCCAGCCAACTCTTCGACTTGCTGGACACCAGTCACGATGGCTCGCTTTCCCCCTTCGAAGCGCTCGACGCCCTGCTTGTGATCTCGAAGGAGGGTGCCTTGACCCGTGAGGCCCTCGGGGCTTTTTTGAGCGAGTATGCGGAAGAGGAGCTTGCTGACCGCAGAGAGTTCTTCGAAATGGGGGACTCGGACCGCGACGGGAAACTGGTGCTGAACGAGCTCCCCAGTGGATTTGCCTCCATGATGTCGAGTCTGGATACCGACGGTGATGGCGCCATCACCTGGAGCGAGTTCAGGCTGGTCAATATCGAGTCCTCCGTGATGATGGCGAAGGAGGAAGGAGCGGAACTCTATGCCGAGCTCGTCGAGGAGATCGGGGAGCCGGTGCACCTGGAAGGAGCTCCCGTTGACCTTGTCGAGGAACTTCGGGAGTTCGATGTCGACGGAGACAGGACCATCACTCAAGAAGAGATCGAGCAGGTGATCCGTGAGGAGCTCGCTGGGACGACCTTCGAGGTCACAGGCGAGCTCGCGATCATGCAAGGAGTGATCGGTGCAACTACTCCTTCGAGTGTGCTTGAGCTCGCTTTCATGAACCCTGAGGTTCGGACCATTGTCCTCACCAATATGCCAGGTTCGATGGACGACGTGGCCAACATGCGGGCCGGACGATACATCCGTCAGTTTGGCCTGAACACGCACGTACCGACGGATAGCGAAGTGGCCTCTGGCGCAACCGACCTGTTTCTAGCCGGCAGGCATCGCTCCTGTGAGCCGGGCGCACGCTTCGGCATCCACTCTTGGGGTGGAGGTCCTGTGGTAGCCACGGACCTGCCAAGAGATCATGAAGATCACCTCCTCTACCTGGACTACTACGAGGAGATGGGCATCCCTGCGGAGTTCTACTGGCGAACCCTCTCGGCCGCCCCAGCTGAGGGCATCCACTGGATGACGGAGGAGGAGCTCGAGCGCTTTGGTTTCTTCACGGACGGGAGACCTGACCTGAAGTAAGGCTCGGAGCGGAGTCGGAGGTTTGCCTCAGAGTTCACATGAGAGGCTTGTTGGAGCTTGATCCCATCATTAGTGGTCTCGAACAGAGGACGTAAGCGGAGTCGTTTTCCAGCGTTCTCCGCTACCGATCAGGTGAACTCTAAAATCGGCTGTCGTCTCCTTGGCGGATGATTCCGTCTTTGGCTTGCGACCATCGATCACCACTACCGGCCCCCGACCGATCACTTGCCAGGAACCATCGGGATCGACGATGACGGCGGTCTGTTCATCGATGCCAACACCGATCTGGTCCGGATGACTGGCCACTGCCATGAACAGACGAGCCCATCGTTGACGGGCGAGGAAGTGCTGATCGACGATCACTTGTGGCCAAAGCCCCAGCCCTTCGACCAGTTCGGTGCTGTCGGGAGTCAGGGACTTGAGTTCCGCCTTGCCCGTCATCATGAAACGAGACAGCACCGCTGCGCCGGCACTGGTGCCGGCGATGATGGTTCCGGTCGAGTGGCTCTTCTGAATCACTTCGATGAGATCTCGTTGGCGAAAGGCATCCATCAATCGACTCTGATTTCCTCCCACCAGCCAGATCAGATCTGCCTGCTCGATGGCGTCGCGGGCCTCGCTGGTATCCTCCGAGATCACCGACACCTGGGTGGCGCCCGATTTCTGCCACGCTTGCTGGGTGGCGGAACCTGCATTCTCTCGTGCCGATGCCCACGGAACGATGAGGATCTTGGCATCGGTGCCACCGGCCATCTTCAAGGCACGAGGGCGAAGTTCTTCGGGAAGAGATCCCCCTCCCGCCACGATCAGAACTCCCGAAGCGGAAGCAGATGAAATGGGACCCTCATCCGGGATCAGGGCAAGTGTGACCAGCAGGACCGTCAGTGTTCTGAACATCATAAAAAGCTCCTTGGCTTCAGTCTCTCCTGTTGACCCGCTCGTGTCAGCAGGGGATCGTCCACCTCCAGTGCAAATCAGAGAGGAAATCAGATGTCTAAATGCCTTATTCCAGTGGTGCTTTGCACTCTTTTCTTGCTGGCCAGCTGTAGCGGCCCAGTTTCTCGCACGATGATCCCGCAACCGAGTCAGGAAACCCGGGCAGCCTCAGCGGGCTGGCACGGAGGACGACCGTGGATCGATCAACATCTCGATGGGGTCAAGATCGCCGCCGGTGGACCGCTCGATCTCTTGTTTCTCGGAGATTCCATCACGCAGTCGTGGGGTGGCCGAGGACGACAGGTCGGATCGCCGGCCGCCGCGGTACTGGAGAAGTGGTTCTCTCGACTGAAGGTGGGGAACCTGGGCATCTCGGGCGACCGTACCCAGCATCTGTTGTGGCGCATCGAGAATGGTGCTCTCGATGGTGCTGATCCCAGCGCGATCGTCATACTGATCGGCACCAATAACATCACGCATGATCCGCCCGCCGACATCGCCCGGGGCATCGAGGCCGTGGTCGAGGCCGCCCGTATCGCGGCACCCGATTCGAGAATCATCCTGCACCCCATCTTTCCCCGTGGCAAAACGGCTGAAGATCCGGGGCGACAAGATGTCGAGGCGACCAATGCGAGGATTCAGCCGCTGGCACGGCTCGCTGGAGTGGAGATCCTCGACCTCGAGGATGTCTTCCTCGGGACCGACCAGATGGCCCGTTCAGATCTCTACCGGGGAGACTACCTGCATCTGTCTCCGGCCGGCTACGAGGCGTGGGCACGAGCACTGGTGCCACGGCTTGAAGCGATCGGCCTGACGGTTCCCGTCCAGCAGTGACCGGCGATCACCGATCAAAAAAAACGCCACATCCGGGTCGACCCGGATGTGGCGTTGGATTCAACAATTGCTCGTGACTAGAGCGGCTGGGGTGTCGGTTTTGGCTTCGGCTTGGGTTGCGGGTTATCGCCCCCTGAACCGCCACGGCCATCGCGACCTGGACGAGGCGGTCGGTCACCACCCTGTCCACCACCTTGTCCACCACCCTGGCCACCACCGGGCTGTGGTCCGATCTCTCCGCCACCACCACGGCCCCCGCGGCCCTCGCCACGACGACGGCGTGGCTGATCGCCACCCTGTCCACCACCCTGGCCACCACCGGGCTGCGGTCCAATCTCTTCGCCACCACCACCACGGCCTCCGCGGCCCTGGCCACGACGACGACGTGGCTGATCGCCATCCTGGCCACCGCGAGCTCTACGGCCAGCGGCCAGTTCTTCACGATCGATGATGCCGTCTCCGTTGCGGTCGAGACCACCCAGTCGGCGACGAATCGCCTCCGGCATCCCTTCCAGTTCTTCCTTGTCGATCACTCCATCGCCGTTGCGATCAAGACGATCGAGTCCGCCACCACGACGCTGCGGTGGGCCATTGCCATCGCCGCCAGGAGGGCCTTCACCGGGAGGAGGGCCCTCACCGGGAGGGGGGCCTCCTTCGGGACCAGGACGACGACCTCGACCGAAACCTTCCAGTTCTTCAGGAGTGATCACGCCATCTCCATTGGTGTCGGCAGGGCCGAGCCTACGGCGCATCCCTTCCGGCATTCCTTCCAGTTCTTCCTTGTCGATCACTCCATCGCCGTTGCGATCGAGACGCTCGATCAGACCTCCTCCGCGACGCCTTTCGGGGCGCGGATTGTCGCCGCCACCTTCAGGAGCCGGACGGCCAGCGCCCCCTCCGAGGATTCGGTCCAGTTCTTCACCGGTGATCGTGCCATCCCCGTTGGTATCGGCACCACCGAGTCTGCGGCGCATACCCTCGGGAATACCTTCCATCTCTTCCTTGTCGAGAACTCCATCGCCGTTGCGATCGAACCGACCGATCAGACCTGCGCCTCCACGACCTCTGCGACGACGTTCGCCCTCAGCTGGCGGGGCAGGAGCCGGGTCATCTCCGGGATTCACCACCGGTGGAGCCGGTGGAGCGGGATGATCCTCACCCGGCGCAGGGCGCGGGGAAGGTGTCGGATTGGGCTGGGGATCTTGAGCCCCAACCAGAGCGGGCAACATCAGCACCAGTAACAGTGCAGAAAATTTGCTGAAGAATCGCATTCATGCCTCCTCAAAAGGAACTTGGTTGATCGAACGAATCTGCCCCTCGTCGAACCGCACAGGCGTGAATCGAGGGTATTCACCATCTGGCCCGGTCCAGTACCGTCCCAGAAGCGCCACTCAGGATCAACCCCGGTTTTCCCCAGGAGTCGCATGAAGAAGATCGAATTGGCAAGAACTGGCCGAAATTGGCTCACATTCCGTCGATAGCGGCCTGCTCAGGAGTCGAAAGGGAGCACCATGACGCTCGCTAGAAATCCATCTTTCGCTCCAGTACCACGAAGGAACAGGAGTATCGATTCTGCTCATCGGATGGTCGTGGCCTTCTCGATGTCTCGACCCAGTGATCTCGATCGAGGGGAGGAAAGAAGGTGTCTCCTTTGAAATCTCCATCTACCTCGGTTCGATAGATTCGCGTCGCCAGAGGCAGGAAGAGTGCATAGATCTCACTCCCACCGATGACAAAGGCATGCTCGGCATCGGCACAGGATTCCAGCAAGACTTGCGCTGAATTGAAGGCCTCGACCCCATCCGGAAGATTCTCTGGAGTTCTGGAGAGGACCAGATTTCTTCGTCCCGGTAATGGTCGTCCGATCGATGCATAGGTGCGCCGCCCCATGATGATCGGAGCTCCCATGGTGGTCTTCTTGAAGTAAGCCAGGTCTGCAGGAAGGTGCCACGGGATGGCCCCCTGGTGGCCGATCACTCCCGCACTACCGGTCGCCACGATCAGAGATAGTTGCATGTCACACCGCCACCGGAGCGGAGATCCCAGGATATGGGTGATAGCCATCGACCTGGAAATCTTCATAGCAGAACTGGTCGATCTCGGTCACATCCTCACGCAATTGAAGAGTGGGAAGGGGCCTTGGCTCTCTCGCCAGTTGCTTCTTCGCTTGCTGAAGGTGGTTATCGTACAGATGGAGATCTCCAAAGGTGTGGATGAACTCGCCAGGTTTCAATCCCGTGACTTGAGCGACCATCTGGGTCAAGAGCGCATAGCTGGCGATATTGAAAGGTACCCCAAGAAAGATGTCGGCACTTCGCTGGTACAACTGGCAATGCAGATGATCGCCCATCACCTGAAACTGGAACAAACAATGGCAAGGAGGTAACGCCATCTCATCGATCTGTGCCGGGTTCCAGGCGCTGACGATCAAACGACGAGAATCAGGATTCTGCCGGATCTGCTCGATCACACCCTGGAGTTGATCCACCACTTTTCCGGCAGGCCCTTGCCAGCGTCTCCACTGTGCACCGTAAACCGGTCCCAACTCGCCTGTCTCAGGATCAGCCCACTCATCCCAGATCGATACCCCCGCCTGTTGCAGGGGCTTGACGTTGGTCTCTCCCGAGATGAACCAGAGCACCTCGTGGATCACCGATTTCAAGTGGACCTTCTTGGTGGTCAGCAGCGGGAATCCCTCGGAAAGATCGAATCGGATCTGCCGGCCGAATAGCGCCCGGGTACCGGTACCGGTTCGGTCCGATTTCTGCACCCCGTTCTCGAGTACATCGCTGAGTAATTCAAGATAGGAATGCAAGATGCCCCCGCGACTGACCCGACCCCCATGATCGAGCAGGGTTCAGTGTCTCCGATGGTCACACGGCTCGCCAGTCCTCGTCGAGGGGAGAGTCGTGCCCGTCTCGGACCCGGCGGACAGGTGTGCCTGACGGATCTACCAGCAAGTCTCTGCCAGCAGACCCCACCGTCTCCCGACTAGGGGCAAGGACTGTTCAGGGAAGGCTGGCATTCCAACGCATCGGAGGTCGGATCCGGACCACATCCTAGAAACGGCTCCGGGAGTGAGGTGCCCGCATCGAACAGGTAGTTCAACTCGGTGATGGGATCGGAGAGATCGACGAATCCGTCGTCATTACAATCGAATGCATCCATGCAGGAAATCCCCGGAGAGTTCTGCTGGAACAGGACCCCAAGAATCGTCATCGGATCAGCGAGGTTAATCTGGCCATCCCAATTGGCATCACCCCGATCAAAGTCTGGCGCTGGTGGCTGTCCCAGGTAAACCTCGATCATATTCACAGCACTGCTAGCCACGATCGCATCGAGAATCCCATCCTGATTGATGTCCAGCACCTTCAGG
Organism: Planctomycetota bacterium; assembly: GCA_018694835.1. Classification (GTDB taxonomy): domain Bacteria; phylum Planctomycetota; class UBA8108; order UBA1146; family UBA1146; genus QNYK01. The sequence continues at coordinate 9,965 of JABHOG010000052.1, forward strand.
CACTGAGGATCTGAAGAGATCGGAATCTCTTGAAATCCCTCGAAAGGGATCCCATCGCTTCCATGACCCGTCAACACTCCGATGTGGGAAGCGGAATCCTGAGAGATGTAGACCAGTTCTAGCCCATCTTGGCCATCGAGTTCCACGAGGGTCAAGTCACCCCCATTGGAGAGCTGATTTTGGTAGCCCTCCACCGGCTCCGAAAAGGAACCTCCACCAACTCCTTGCAAGAATGCCAGACCCTCTCCACCACCTGTGAGGCAGAGAATGTCCTGGACCGCATTTCCAGTGTTGCCATCGAGGAATAGGTCGCCGACCATCAGTCCATCCACATCGTAGGACAGATCGCTTGCATGACTGAGCACGAAGGAGGCGCTTCCGTCATTCAGATGCACCGCTAACTGATCACCAGCCGTGATCAGATCCAGATCTCCGTCACCATTGACATCCTCCACGGCCAGTGCCGATGCACTCGGGAACAACTGTGCGGACAGCGAATAATCGCCATTTCCAACGGAAAGTAGAAGTCTCGTCTCTCCCCCCCCGGAAATCCCGGATAGGGTTGAGATGGCTATATCCAGTTGATCGTCACCATTGAGGTCCCCGAATTCGATAGAGGTGACGAATCCGATACCCAGAGTCAAATTGAAGTTGTTCAGGAAGTTACCTTCGCCGTCCCCCAGTATCACATGGAGTATTCCAGCGCTGGTCAGGATGATCAGATCCAGGTTGCCATCGCCATCGAAGTCGAGATTTGAGGCTTCGTAAGCACCCAGGGGGCAATCAAAGATCTCGGTGTCATCCAGCTGGAAACCCCCTCCCAACTTTCCGAGAAAAATCTCTAGTTCTCCAACAATCGAGCTCGTGACGACCATGTCTTTCAGTCCATCCTGGTTGAAGTCGCCCAACGTCATGTCTGAGGGATTCCCGACCACTGGAATCGAATATCCATATGCGAAGTACTCGAAGCCTTGAGGTGGCTGGGCCATCAGGTTGGACGGGATCCCACAGAATAGAATCGCCAGGATTCCCAGAAGAGAGCTCGAATAGATGTGAACTCGCCTGCGTAATGAAGTCGCAAGGCTCATAGTGTTTCCATTTCTGGTCAGTTCAATATTCATTACAACGCCGCTCCACTTAATATAATAAGTACCGAATGTCACTTATATGTTGAGAACTAAAGTCCCGTTCGGGAGGAATTCTCCCCTCGTCACCAAAAGCATACCTGAATGAATGCTAGGTGCATCCATTGACTAACCTTAGATAGTAGATTTACTATTGTCATTAATGTCAGGTAAGTCAGGTTCAACCATCGCCAGCCCTTGACGAACCGATAGCCTCCGCTGAGAGTGCAGGTGAGAGTTGCCTTTCAACTTTGCCCTCGAGTTCCTTGAAGTAAAATCGGTAAGGACCCAATCTTGAAATCATTCCCTGCTCTGGTGCCCTCGAAGATGTGGATCCTGGTCTGCTCCTTGGCCTTCTCCCTGACCGGCTGCGGAGGAAGCGCTGAAGATCCCCTTCCTCCCATCAGCGATATTTTCAATCTGCTTCCAGGGGAAGAGATCACCGTCGATGGATTCGTGACGGTGCTTCCCGGCACCTTCGAGAGCAGCACTGCAGAGGTCGGGTTTGCCATCCAGGACAGCGCCACTGCGGGAGTGGCAGGGACGATTTATGTCCAGGTAGATCCGCTCCTGGGACTCGATTTCAGTACCATGAAGATCGGCAACTCGGTCCGTGTTCGAGGGATCGTCTCCGATCTGAACCTGATGGTCACCCTGACCGTCGACCAGGCTGAAGATGTCACCATCCAGGGTGGCGGGGGCTTCATCTACTTCCCGCAGCAGATGCAAACCAGCGAAATCGACGCCACCGCCTCGGCTCCGGAGCAGCAGGCAAAAATTGTCCGGTTAAATGGGCAGTTGCAACTCGATCCGCTCGGCAGCGGTTCTCCGGTGGTCGAGATCAGCGACATGGTCGGCCCCATCGGCTGGAACCTGTGGCTCGATGATGGAAGCGGTCTGGCTCAGACCTTCTGGCATACCACTGCCAACCTGGATCCAGCACCTCTTGGATTCCTCAGTGCCGGAACCGAACTGGAGGTGGTTGGATTCCTCAACCGAGATGACACCAGCTACGAGGTGTTCCCGCGCGGTAATTTCGACATCTCTCTGTCGATTCCCGACACTCGTAATCTGGCCGCAGGATCCCATTCTCTGATTCGTGGAGTCACCGCGCTGCCGGCGGCAGCTCTGGCTCCCAGCGGCCAGTACGGTTTCTCTCTCCACGAGGAAAATGGTCAGGGCATCTTCGTCAGCATCACATCACCCACCTTCGAGGTGAAAGATTACGAAGGCAATCCGATGACCACTGCAGATCTGGGTTACATCGGCTTCCTCAATTCGATCGGTCTCTACCCCCCCGTTATTGTTCATGTTGAGGGAGACCTGGTCGATACCACGGGTGGAGATCAGGTGATGGTTGCCGACCCGGGTGGTATCAGGCTGGTCTCTTCACCCCTGAGTTTTCCTCCCTCGGTTTCTTATCCGACCGGTAGCATCGCTGCGGCGGATCTGGGACGAATCGTCAGCACAGCGGGGAGCTTGCAGGTTCCCCCGGTGGGTGGAAATGTCGGCTCCAACGGCTGGACATCGGTGAGCGGTGGATACCGCTGCCGAATCGATGACGGCACCGGTTCGATCAATGTCTTCTTGCCGGTCAATGTGATCGACCCGCTCAATTCAGGAGCCGATTTCTTGACCGATCTGGTGACCTGGCCCATCGGAGTCAATATCGGGCAGCCGCTGGCGGTCACCGGCTTCTTGCGCCACTTCGATGGAGAGTTCGAGATCGTGGTTCTGCGCAATCAAAGCGGCTACATCGACTGATCCGATCTGCCACTCAACTTCGTGCTTCGATCATGTTGTGGGGTCCTCTCGGGGGAAATCTTCCGTATGATCGGGCTGCGTCGATACCGATCCAGAATCCTGTTCTCCTACCGGAGGTGATGCCATGCTGGCGGCACTGCTACTCCCGATGCTAACCCTTTCCTGGTTTGTTCCCGTCGACTCACCCGATCCCGAGGCGGGCCAGCAGGTCCCTCAATGGGAAGTGCTGCACTTCGAGAGAGATGGCGAGAAGCAACAGGAGACGGTGCGATATCAGTTGTTCCTCCCTTCCTTTTTCGAGAAGGGCAAACCGCTGCCCTTGATGCTGTTTCTTCACGGTGCCGGGGAACGCGGTGAAAATCTCGACAAGGTCAAGCAGTGGGGTCCCCCTCGCTTCGTGCCAGAACGCCCCGATTTCCCCTTCATCGTCGTTTCTCCTCAGTGCCCCAGGGGTCAGTGGTGGGACCTCGTGGTCCTCACGGCATTGATCGATCAGATCGAGCGAACCTATACCATCGATTCCGATCGCATCGTGGTGACCGGTCTCAGCATGGGTGGGTATGGTTCCTGGGGACTGGCTGCCGCCACTCCTGAACGCTTCGCAGCGATTGCCCCGGTCTGCGGCGGCGGAGATCCGGAAACCGCAGACAGCCTCGTCGGAATCCCCGTCTGGAACTTTCACGGGTCCGCAGACAGGGTAGTTCCGGAGCAGAAATCTCTGGAGATGGTGGCCGCGATCGTTGCCGCCGGCGGCGAACGGGTCAAGCACACCTCCTATCCCGGGGTCGGCCACGACTCGTGGAAGCAGGCCTATTCCGGCGATCCACTGTGGAACTGGTTACTGGCCCAGCGTCGTGGTGCCAGTGCCGATCCACAGGTTTCCGAAGATCGATTGTCTCAGGCGGGGAAGAATCGATCGCAGATCGAACGCGCACTGGCGAGTGGATCTGCTCAACAGCGGCGAGCGATGCACTGGCTGGTGCAACAGATGCCGCTGGAAGATCTGAAATCCCTCGACTGCGAGTACCTGACGGAAAACGCTCGTCTCGCGCTCGAGTCACGTGATCAATCGCCATGGGGAAAAACGATTCCCGATGACATCTTCCTCGATGCAGTGCTCCCCTACGCCAGCATCAACGAAAGACGGGACCGCTGGAGATCCGATTTCCGCAGTAGATTTCTGCCACTGGTCGCCGAATCCAAGACCCCTTCTGAAGCGGCTGCCCTGTTGAACCAGCAGATCTTCCAGCTGGTCGGAGTGAAGTACTCGACTCAGCGCCCCAAGGCAGATCAAAGCCCGTACGAATCGATGGAGGCGGGACTGGCTTCCTGTACGGGACTCTCGGTATTACTGATCGATGCCTGTCGATCGGTCGGAGTCCCCGCCAGATTTGTCGGCACCCCCCTGTGGTCAGACGGATCAGGCAATCACTCGTGGGTCGAGATCTGGGATGACGGCTGGCACTTCACCGGCGCTGCAGAGGCCACCGGCAACGACCTGGATCGGGCATGGTTCACCGGCAGAACGGCGAAAGCATCGCGCGACGATCCGCAAAATGGCATCTATGCCGTCACCTGGAGATCATCTCCCATCTCCTACCCGATGGTCTGGGCGCCCGACAATTCCTCCATCCGAGCCAGCGATGTGACCGATCGATACACCTCATCCACAGATCCAGTACCGGAGGGTAAGACTGCGGTTCGTTTTCGAGTGACTGAAGCGGCTTCAAATCAACGCTGTGCCGCTTCGATCCGGGTGCTGGGAGCCGCTTCGAAGCTGTTGTTCGAGGGGGAAAGCCGCGATGAACGCTTCGATGCCAACGATCATGTCAGCGCCCTGTTCGACTCCGATCAGAAGGTGATCGTGGTGGTCGAAAAGGACTCCCTCAGTAGCGTGGTTTCCATCGAGATCCAAGGTGCCGAACAGCTGGTCGAGATCGATCTCGCCTCCCAGGATCACAAGTCACGCTCAAAGAGCACAGTTCAGTCACTGGCAGCGGTGCTGGCGATCTGTGGAGTCGAAACGGATCTCGAAAAACTTCCCATCGCCAAGGTCGCGCTCTCCAAAGACGATGCGGATGTCGCAGCGGGGTTGATCTGGCAGGCTCACGCTGCAGCGATCACTTCACGCCGTGCCGAAGAGATGAAAAACCGCGTGCTCACCATCGGTGAGTTGAAGATGCCCTTCTGGTACGAAACAGTGGGCACTCCTTCAGCTACAGGACGCAGCCTGTGGATCTCACTGCATGGCGGGGGTGGAGCTCCCGCAGAGGTCAATGATGGACAGTGGGAGAACCAGAAGAAATTGTACAGACCTGAAGAGGGAGTTTATCTCGCTCCTCGAGCCCCGACCAACAGCTGGAACATGTGGCACCAGGGGCACATCGATCACTTCTTCGATCGATTGATCGAGAATCTCATCGTGTTCGAGCAGGTCGATCCCAATCGCATCTATGTGATGGGGTACTCCGCCGGCGGAGATGGCGTTTACCAGATCGGACCCAGGATGGCCGATCGCTGGGCTGCCGCTGCGATGATGGCAGGGCACCCCAATGATGCTCGCCCCGACAGCCTCCGGAACACCGCATTCACCTTGCACATGGGCGGCAAAGACGAACCGTACAATCGTAATGGCCAGGCTGTAATCTGGCAAAAAAAACTGGCTGATCTGGTCGCCTCCGATCCACAGGGATACCCGCACTGGGTCGAGATTTACCCCGACAAGGGTCACTGGATGGATCGCGAGGATGCCGCTGCCATCCCCTGGATGGCCGGACACACTCGCAATCTGCGCCCCAAGAAAGTCGTCTGGCAGCAAGACGATGTCACCCACGATCGCTTCTACTGGCTCCAGGTAACGGAGGCGAAACCACGAAGCCGAGTGGTGGTCGAAATGGTTGGGCAGAAGGTCAACATCCTCGAGGCGGAAGGCGTGACGAAACTCACCATGCGCTTCGATGACTCGATGCTGAACCTCGATGAATCGGTATCGATCGAGAAAGACGGGCGCCCAATTTACGAATGCATCCTGGAGCGAAACATCGCAACCATCTCCCGGACGATGCGAGAACGAGGAGATCCGATCGGGATGTTCAGCGCCGAGGTGAGCGTCGAAATCCCCCAGAAAAAGGACTCCGAGTAAAGGAATACAGATGGGCTCCCCCTACCTCGAACATCTCAATCTCACGGTCCTCGATATCGATCAGGCAGTCCGTTTTCTGCAGACGGCCATGCCACAGTTCCAGGTGAGAGGCGGCGGAACTGGCGAAAAATGCAAACGCTGGGTTCATATCGGCACCGAGCATAGTTACCTGGCCATCGAGGATCGTGGAGCACAGGGGCAAGGACCGCATCAGCCCTACATCCATCCGGGGATGAACCACATTGGATTTGTCGTCGATGATCTCGACGCAGTGGCCCAGCGGTTGCGTTCATCTGGTTACAAGGAGGGGATGAATGCGATGGACCATCCTCATCGCAAGCGTATTTACTTCTTCGACGACGACGGCAATGAGTACGAGTTTATCGAGTACCTGTCCACAGAGGCTTCCGAACGCAACGATTATCGACTTTAACGAATCTGGACGGTTCCAGGTGGCGATCCGATCGACACCGGTTCCGCTTCTGCTGCAGATCGTGAGAGAATTGGTTCACTCATGAACGATACCCCGTACCATCCCATCTATCGCGTAGGCCTTGTTTCAGCAGGGAGTAAGTCGAGATGAGTTCTCTGAACCAATTCCAGCAACAATTCATCGAGTTCCTGGTCCGTTGCGAGGTGCTCACCTTTGGTGATTTCACCACCAAGAGCGGTCGGAAAACTCCGTACTTCGTCAATACCGGTAGGGTTCGCACCGGATCGCAAATCGATCAATTCGCTTCCTTCTATGCCCGAACCATCGTCGAGAAGATCGGCGACGAGTTCGAGGTGATCTTTGGCCCCGCCTACAAGGGAATCCCACTGGCCACCGCCATCTC
>JABHOG010000053.1 GCA_018694835.1 Planctomycetota bacterium
CTGAGCGTTTCGTCGTCAAACTCGACCGGCTCTGTGCGGATTTGCGACTTCTCCACGACATTCCAGTCGTGGATCAGATCCCTGGCTCGATCGTCTCCTTTGTCCGAGGATTCATCTTCAAACTGATTCATCGAAGCCTTCCGTGATGGGGTTCTCCCGAGAGGAGCAGTCAATCACCCCTGATGATAGGAGTGGAGTGGGCCCGGTCAAGTTATGCACGATCTTCAATGATCGGAGCTCTGGCCCTTGAAGCGGCTCAGAGGCCCAGATACTTGGGTCCTCCGGCATCCGAGGGAACCGTCCATGTGATCACCTGGTATGGATCCAAAATATCACAAGTCTTGCAATGGACGCAGTTGGAATGATTGATCTGCAATTTCTCCTGTCCGCTGTCATCGTCGACGATCTCGTAGACGTTTGCGGGACAGAAGTGCTGGCAGGGATTTCCATACTCCTCCTTGCAGCGTGAGATGCAAAGATCGGTGTCTGCCACCTTGAGGTGACTGGGTTGATGCTCGGAGTGAACCGATCCCGAGTGGTACACCTGGGTCACCTTGTCGATCAGTTTTTTACCATCATATTCAAGTGGCTCGGGCCTCGGCTCGGCATGATGGATCTTCAGCATCTCGTCGTGATCCGCCTTCAGCGGGATAAACTCCTTGCCGATTCCGCCGAGTACATACTTGATGCCAGCGCGGATCGCACCGCTCCAGAATCCTCTGCCCTGAAATTCAGCGCGATAGTTGCGGACCCGCCACAACTCCTGCTTGAGCCATGAGTTGTTGAATCGCTCGTCATAGGAGCAAAGAGATTCCGCGCTGAAGTCGTCCTTGCGAATCGCTTCGAGAAGTGTTTCTGCAGCGAGAAGCCCCGTCTTCATCGAGGTGTGCACTCCCTTGAGCCGACTCACGTTCAGATTGGATCCAGCATCGCCGATGATGAGGAATCCGTTTCCCCATGGCCGTGGACGCGACCAGTATCCGCCTTCTGGAAGGCACTTCGCGCCCGCTTTGAGGATCTCTCCGCCCTCGAGGATCTCTGCAATGAAGGGGTGTTGCTTCCAACGCTGGAAATTTTCCCACGGATCGGTCCATGGTTGTTGAGCATCCAAGGCGGTGACAAATCCGATCGATACTCGATCTCCGGAGAGACCGTAGATCCATGATCCGCCATACTGGGTCGAGGAGAGGGGCCAACCGGATGTGTGCAACACCTTGCCGGCGGGGAAGCGTCCCTCGGGTAACTTCCACAGTTCCTTGCCGCCGGTCCCGAAGATCTGAGGATTTCGTCCCTGCAACTTCTGCTCGTCGATCAACTGTCGTGTGAGGGATCCCCGGACTCCTTCGCCGAGTACGGTGCATTTCGCACTGATATCTGCGCCGGGTTCAAAGCCTGGCCCAGGATTCCCGCTGGCATCCAAACCCTTGTCCATCGTTCGGACTCCAGCGATGTGACCCTTGGCATCATGGAGAAATTGATGACCGGGGAATCCTTCGAAGACCATCACCTCTGCTTCTTCACAACGGTCCTTCAGCCAGGTCACCATCTCCGAGAGACTGATGACGGGAAATCCGTGATTTTTGAGCATCGGCGGCACCGGAATGCGCAGCGCGCCAGTGGTGGAAAGGTGACGTACTTCTTCCTGGTCGACCCAGGATTCGACGGGGAGCCCAGAGTCTCGCCAGTCCTCACCGAGCAGTTCCACTAGCGGGCGAGGATCGACCACTGCCCCGGAGAGGATGTGGGACCCCACCGTCTGGGCCTTTTCAATGACAGCAATCTCCACATCCTCCCGACCCATGGCGGTCAGTTGTTTCTTCAGATGGAGAGCCGATGTCAGGCATGCCGGGCCTGCTCCGACGAACAGGATGTCTACCGGCAACTCTTCTCGCTCGATGGGCATGATCGCTCCGATCCGGGGTTTGCGGCATCTTATCCAGCCCGGCCAGGGATTCCACCTGACCGAGTGCTCCTTGCAGTGAACAGCGGGCCGTCGTAGTTTCCTGCGGATGAGACTGATTAGCCGGAAGGGGGTCCGAGGTGGCTCGTTCGAGCAGCAACAAGAAATTAGCGGGGAAACAGGCACTCTCCGGAAAGAAGCGAAGGAAGGTGCGTCTCGACGGCTGTTCCTTCACATTGAAGGATCTGGCAGCGATTGCCGCAGGAGAAGCCACCCTTCGATTGACCCGCCCGGCTCGCCAGCGGATCGAGGCGGCCTCCCGAACGGTGATCAAGGCTGCAGCGTCCACCGAGCCGAGTTATGGCATCAACACCGGTTTCGGTCGATTTTGTCGGGTCCAGATCGAGCCGGCTGAGGTCGAGAAACTGCAATTGAATCTGATTCGATCTCATGCCACGGGAATCGGGGCTCCACTCGAGGCGGCCCAGGTTCGCCTGGCGCTGGCGCTGCGAGCGAATGCCCTGGCGCGAGGAAATAGCGGCATCCATCTCGAGGTGATCGAATTGCTGATGGAGATGCTCGAGAAGGACGTGCTGCCCAAGATCCCCAGAATGGGCTCGGTCGGGGCCAGTGGTGATCTCGCTCCTCTCTCACACCTGGCTCTGGTGCTGGTCGGGGAGGGCGAGGCGTTGGTCGGAGGTCGGTGGCTCACTGGCAAGACAGCCTTGCGCCGAAGTGGCCTCGAGCCGATTGTTCTCAAGGCCAAGGAAGGCCTGTCGCTGATCAACGGAGTGCAGGTCTCGGTGGCGATGCTGACGGGAGCCCTGCTGGAGGCTCAAGCAGTGGTGGATGCGGCGGATCTCTCCGCCGCCATCAGCCTCGAGGGGCTGCTGGGATCTATGCAGCCCTTCGATGAGAGGATCCACCAGGTCCGACCCCATCCTGGCCAGGCGAGGGTGGCAGCCAGCATCCGGTCCCTTTTGAAGGGGAGCCAGATTACCGCCTCCCACATCAACTGTGATCGGGTCCAGGACCCCTATTCCTTGCGTTGTGTTCCTCAGGTTCATGGTGCGGTTCGAGATGCGCTCGATTGGATCGGCCAGACCGTCGAGAGGGAAGCCAACTCCTCGACCGATAACCCGCTGGTTTTCGCCGAGCAGGATGAAGTCCTCTCTGGCGGCAACTTTCATGGTGCGCCGGTGGCCTACGCTGCAGATCTCCTGTCGATCGTGCTCACCGATCTCTCTTCCATCTCGGAGCGTCGTACAGAGAAGCTGATCAATCCCGATACCAATCAGGGATTACCTGCGTTTCTCGCCCGAAACGAGGGACTCGAATCGGGGTGGATGATGGCGCAGGTGACTTCCGCCGCACTGGTGTCACGGATGAAAGTTCTCTCCCATCCTGCTTCAGTCGACTCGATCGTGACGTCGGCGGGATCAGAGGACCATGTCAGCATGTCGACGCATGCCTCGGAGAAGGCGGCAGAATGTGCGGGGCTGGCTGCACACGTGATCGGGATCGAATTACTGGTGGCGCTCGACGCCATCGAGTTGAGGAGACCGTTGCGAAGTGGTCGACGATTGGAGCAGAGAATTGCAGCGATCCGCCAGCGAATTCCTGCACGGTCGGGAGATCGGATCCTGGCTTATGAACTGGAAGATGCAGCAACCCTGGTACGAGAAGGTCAGGTTGCGGTTCTCTAGTTCTCTGGCAGCGTTCCCTCGAAGACGACCAGCCGTTCATGATGGACACCATCTCGAACCGAATAAGATCCCGGGACCTTGGCCATTTCCAGGATGAAACCGGGATCGTCAAAGTAGTAGTCGCGGAACGGGAAGTCCTTCTCCGCAAGAATCTTTACCGACATGCCACAGTCTTCCATCAACGAGATCGTTTTGGGCATATTTCCCATCGTCGAATGGATGAAGATGATACGGCCGCCCGGTCGGACCAACTTGTGAGCCTCCAGGATGAGTGTATCGATGAAATATCGGCGGTATCGTTTGCCCGAAACACAATAGGGAGGATTGGCGACCAGGGTGTCATGGCCACTGACGTCGACCTGGATCCAGTCCGCCACAAGTAGGCGCGCCGGAATCTCGACCTGATGGGAATCTAGATTCTTGCGCGCGTGGATCAAGATCTGATCGTCAATCTCTGTGAGGAGCAACTCACGAGCTCCACGCTTTGCCAGGATGATTGCATGCAAGCCGCAGCCAGTTCCCAGTTCCAGCACACTCTCTCCGGAGAAGTTCAGCGCCCCGAGGGTTTCGGCGAGCAAGACTCCGTTGTGTGTCGGGTTCCAGACGCCTTTCGGTACCTCGAGGTTCAACTGGAGGTCTCCCACATTGAATGCCATCGAGTGGGCAGATAAGTTGTTGCCAGTCGGCTCTAAGGGGGTCATCGGGATGGGCTCTCTCTCATCGTCGGCATTAATTTTCCAGTTACCTGGTTTGGCGAGGCTCCGCCAAACTACCAGAGGGCGGGTGAAGCATCCACGAACTGGGTCGGGTATGTTGGCGGTGGTGAAGCCAACCCCGGTATCGTGCATCGGTCGGAAGGGGTACTGATCCAGAAGGGCAGAGATCGAGATGACGACTCATGAGGATCGTTGGAGCCGGCACCGAGAAATCTCGGGTGGGATTCTAGCTCTCGATGCGGAAGATCTGCTCCGCCTGCTACCGTTGTCGAAGAAGCGGATCCTGATCGACCGAGTGCTGTCGCTTCAACCGGGGAGCCATGCAGTGGCACAAAAGGCAGTCACCGCAGGCGATGTGGCGACTCCGGGTCGAAAATCTGGCTTTGTTTTTCCATCCACCAGTGCCCTCATCGCACTGGAGCAGGTCTCGATGGTGATCCTGCTCTCTGCAGCCGAACCGAAAAGTACTCTCGCATCGGCCTGGTGTCATCAGCCCACGTCGGTCTATCCTTCACTGGTGGAGGTGGAGACGCTGGATGTGGTGCAAGAGATGACGGTACCCGGTCTTCTGCATCTGCGTGCCAGCAAGGTCTCAGAATCGAGCGAAACAGTGAAATTTGAGGGTGGAGTGAGCGTTGGCGGCGAAGAGTTCATCACCGCTCACTGGTGGATGGGGATCATCGAAAGTTAACACGCTGCTCAATTGAAAAAAGAGGTGGAACCTGACTCCCGCCAGTCTGGCGGGGGGGCGCGCGTCAGGTTCCGGTCCTCTTCGTGGGAGTGTCTTGATTCAGATCTAGTCGTCGAGGAATCCCTCGAGGTTTCGCGAGCGCACCGGGTGGCGCAACTTTTTCAGTGCACGGATCTCGATCTGGCGAATCCGTTCTCGGGTTACCTTGAACTTCTTGCCCAGTTCTTCGAGGGTGAAGGTGCTATCGCGACCGATACCGAAGCGCATCTTGATCACCTCTCGCTCGCGCAGACTCAGGGTTTCGAGGATGTTACCCATCCGACCCTTGAGTGCTGAGATGGAGAGTGCCTCGGCGGGAGATTCAATTCGATGATCCTCGAGGAAGTCGCCGAAGGTGGAATCGTCCTCGGTTCCGATCGGTGTCGAGAGGGACACAGGAGAACGACTGAGTCTGAGCATCGCTTCCAGTTCTTCCGCGGGGATATCCAGTTCCTCTGCAATCTCGTGGATGTCGGGGCGACGTCCCTTCTTCTGCAGGTGCTCCCGGCTGACTCCACCCAACTTGCTCATCGTCTCTGACATGTAGACTGGCAGGCGGACCATGCGAGACTTCTCAGCGATGGCACGACTGATCGCTTGACGAATCCACCAGGTGGCGTAGGTCGAGAACTTGTAACCTTTGCGGTACTCGTACTTCTCACAGGCGCGCATCAGTCCGGTGTTCCCTTCCTGGATCAGGTCCAGGAATGAGAGACCGCGTCCTCGATACTTCTTGGCGACGCTGACCACCAACCGGAGATTTCCAGAGGATAATCCACCCTTGGCACTCTCGTAACGATTGAACTGAACGGTGATCTCGCGAGCGCGCTCGATGAAGGCCGGGTACGCCTCAAGGATCGCCTCGTTGATCTCGTCGAACTCGGGACTGATCGCACGCTTGTTACGAATTCTCAGTCCGACGATTTCTTTCTCCAGTCTCTTACCAATGGTCGAAACATCGGACTGCCAGCGGCTCATGTACTTCATCTTCACCTGGTACGATTCGAGCATCCGGGCCAGTCGCAGGATTCGACTGTGAAGTCTCTTTTCGAGGGCGGGTCGCACTTCGGTGTCTCCGAGGGGTACATCTTCCAGGTCA
>JABHOG010000054.1 GCA_018694835.1 Planctomycetota bacterium
AGCCATGGAGTCTTGACCCAGAATGCTCCCGATATCGGATCGATTGCCAACAACGGGCACTATCGAACCAGTGCAGATCTGGTGATTCACAACGACCGCGTCTACCACGTCCAGAACGGGATCGAGGTCGATGTCACCGCACAGATGGGAGGCGCGATCACCGAGAGTTCCTCCGACATGTACGATGCCAGGGAAGAGACCTATGTTCCTCTGACAGAACTGGACCTCTCCAACCCGACCTTTCAGAGCTTCGTCACCACCGTCAACTCGGATGCAGACCCCGACAATGACATCCACCAGGTGTACGCCTATCGTTCACCAGACCCGGAACCCGCCAACTGGGATCCAGGGGTTGCGAACAACTGGTTCGAGGGAATCCGCCTCACCAATGGTTCCGAACTACCCGATGACCTGCTGTTTGTCAGCGAGGATCCGATCTATGTTCAGGGCGACTTCAACACCGCCCACAGAACCGAAGGGGATCCGCAGATGAGAACGGCTGCTGTGATCAGTGATGCCGTCAACTTGCTCTCCAACAACTGGTCCGATGAGCGGGAAGCTGGCGATAGTTACTCTGACATCGATAACGCCTCGGAAACCACCTACAACATGGCCTTCGTCACTGGCAATGTCAGGACTCCCGACGGTGGAGGAAACTACTCCGGTGGGCTGGAAAACTTGCCTCGATTCCATGAGAAATGGTCGAATAAGAAGGCCAACATCAACGGAGCCTTCATCAATCTGTTCCAGAGCCGCGTCGCCACCGAACGTTGGGGTAAATCTGGGGTCTACAAGCCGCCGATTCGCAACTGGCTCTTCGACCCGGGCCTGCTCAATTCCAGCACCCTGCGCAACCTGTTCCCCCAAGCGGTCGGGATCGATCGCCTGGTGTGGGACGAGGGCCAACCGCTGATGCCAGGAGTCCAGTAGGAGAGGGTCCCGATCGCAGTTATCCTGTCGGGAGATCGCCGCCTCGGCGGCCTCCCGGAGGAGAGCAGCGCCCAAGATGTCCCCACAACAGCCAGTGCCAGGCCGAAAGTCGAAAAGACTCCCGGTCCGACGGACTCGATCGGGTCGCTCTCCACGCGGACTCGATGAAATCGCTGTCGAGGAACCGCTGGAGATCCGACTGCGCTGGAACCACCAGGGCACCCCGCAAGACCAGTTGGTCTCCACCACGATGCGAACCCCCGGCGATGATTTCGACCTGGCGGTCGGGTTCCTGGTCGCCGAAGGATTGCTCGGATCGACCGAGTCCCCGGCCGGAGTGACCCACTGCACCGATGGCAGCGCCGAGGAACCGCTCAATGTCGTCACGGTGATCCTCAAAGATGGCTCCGATCCCGATCTCGAATCTCTGACTCACACCGGTTTCGGAACCAGTGCCTGCGGCATCTGTGGTCGAACCCGGATCGAGGATGTCATCGCTCGAGTTCCCTCGACCACCAGTGATCGACACTATGATCCGCAGTGGCTCGCTTCCTTGCCTTCTCGATTACGAGTGGATCAGGGTTTGTTCGAGAGTACCGGTGGCGTTCACGCGGCAGGAGCCTGGGCCCAAGGTGAAGACGAAACGATCGCGGTGCGTGAAGATGTTGGTCGGCACAATGCCGTCGACAAACTGGTGGGAGCCCTCAGTACTCGCAACCGACTCCCCGCCTCGGGGCTGGTGTGTGCGGTCAGTGGAAGAGCCAGTTTTGAACTGGTTCAAAAAGCGGCGGTCGCCGGATTCGATGCGCTGGTTGCGGTCGGTGCCCCCTCGAGTTTGGCGGTGGAAACCGCTCGCGAAGCGAGCATGATCCTGTGCGGATTCACCGGTGATTCAGGGCTCAACTGCTACAGCCAGGCGGCACGGCTGGGGCTCTGAACCGCTCGAAGGCCTGCTCAGGGTTTTGTCGCAACGATCTTTCCGTTGCGCTCTTCCAGCGACGTGACGGCGTGAACGGGATCATGCTCCAGCACCAGTAACGCCTGCTCTTCCAGCGCTGCTTGCAGCATCCTCTGCTTCTCCTCGACGACGGTGATGGCGCAGATGTCATAGCCCATCGTCCAGGCCGCTCTCAGGTGATGCCAGGTCGGCGCCAGGTCAGCCAGGTACCGCATCACGCGCCCTCCCCCCTCGATTCGCACCGTCTGCATCCCCACAGTGTGCCCATCGACTCGTTCGACCGAAATTCCAGGGAGGATTTCGCCATTCCCATCGATTTTCTCGAGCGGAGCCGCTGCCAGCGGCTCGATATTCTGGCGCAAGTAAGAAGCCCGTTCCCTGGCATTGGGCGACAATCCGGTGTCCCAGTTGGCCTGCTGGACCCAGTGAGTAGCATCGGGGAAGAGCGCGGTAGATTGGCCCTCTCGATCGAGTTCCGTCGCCCCCCCGACATGATCGAAGTGCAGATGGGTGAGGATCAAGTCGGTCACCCGTTGCGGATCGACACCGACACTGCGAATCGCACGCCGTAGTGGAGCTTCCCCTGTTCCTTCCGGCAGTTGGATGGCGAACCGATCGCGAAATGCCGGATCCTCCTTGTCTCCGACTCCCGCATCGATGAGCACGACTCGATCTGATCGGGAATCTTCCAGCAGCAACAATCGGGTCTTCATTGGAATCCGATGCTCAGTATCGGGTTCAATACAACGCTCCCACACGACCCTGGGCACCGAGCCGAACATCGCTCCCCCATCGAGAGATAGACTGCCCCCGTCGATGATTGTGGCTTTCCATCTCCCGAGCGTTTCCGACATGTTCATCCGAACTCCCCTCATGCAAGGATATTTTGCACCGAATCTGTGGCATTACCTAGAAGATCACCCCTTCGAAAAGAAGTCTGCAGATTGAAAAACGCCGAGGACCTGACTACTATGAGTCCAGGAGAAAAGAGTCCGATCGATCTCGACGGTCAGTCCCCGGTGGACTGAATTTGCGAAGCCTGCCGCAATCCTTGAGGTGACCGAACTTGACCCGAAGTAGCTCCAGAAATCCAAGAGGTGGCGAGATGTCCGAGACAGTGACCAGCGGCCCTCCGATCATGAAACTGGATGAGGTGAATGCCAGACTGCCTCTTCTGAAGAGGATTGGTGAGGATTTACTGCAGGTGATCGACAAGAAGCATCTGCTGATTCAACAGTCGCATTCGGCCCACGCCAATCCAGATCCCCAGAAGAGTCCGACAAAACTGACCCTCCGAGGTGAGTTTCGTCAACTCGAACAGCAGTTGGACCAGTTGATCGCTGAAATCACTGCGCTGGGCGGAACCCTGATCGATCTGCAGACCACAACCCTGGAATTCCTCGGCGAAGTGGACGGAAATCTTGCATGGTTCTCCTGGCAAGCGGGCGAGGATTGCATCCGCTCCTGGAGACCTGTCGATGGAGAACCCGGAGAGCGACTGGCTCTTCCAGGATTTGTACTGGAGAGCTCGAATCAGGATGTACCTGTTGAAGACGGGGAAGTCGTCGAATAATTGTCCAGCGTACTCGTATTGGTGTTTCGAAGTGATCCGAATAGCAGAGGAAGAAAGCATGACCGACAACTTGTTAACCATTGATGACACCAACTTCGACAGCGAAATCGGCAAGGGCATAGCCATGCTCGACTTTTATGCCACCTGGTGTGGCCCCTGCAAGACGATTGCACCGCTGATCGAACAACTGGCGGATGAATTCGCCGACAAGGGTGTCAAGGTGGGCAAGGTGGACATCGAGCAAGCTCAAGCACTTGCCGTGAAGTACTCGATCCAGGGAGTTCCCACTCTTCTCTTCTTCAAGGATGGAGAGGTCGTCGACCGCATGACCGGCGCCCATCCCAAGCCTTCGATTGAAGAGAAATTATCTTCCATCAGCGGATAAGCCACAGATGCCATCGCTGCCAATCACCCGAATGATCTCTGCGGCATCTTGCAGGTCATCGTTCCGACCCCAGCGGATCCGTGGATTTCTGTGCTGGTGTGGGGTTCTGATCGCGATCGTCATCGCAGGATCCGGCTGTTCCGATGATCACGCTTCTTACGATGGAGTGCGCTCCATCGAGAAGGCAGTGCATCCGATCTTGCCCGCTGCCACTGCTTCGCAGCGCTTTGGAACCGATCGACCCACTCGCCCGGTCGAACCAGACCCCTCGGTTCCAACGCTGGCGTACGATCTTCCTGCAGGCTGGATCGAGGCTCCACTCACTGCGATGCGTCGAATCAATGTGCGTATCGCTGGCTCTCCTGACGCCGAGTGTTTTCTCATCGTGATCCCCGGTGGAGGTACCCTACGCGACAACGTCGATCGATGGTGTGGACAGATGGATCAACCCAACCTTTCAGATGACGCGCTCGACAACCTGCCAAAAGCTACCCTGCTCGAAAGAGAGGGTGTTCTGTTCCAGATCGACGGCACCTTCACCGACGCTTTTGCCGCGAAGACGGTCCCGGATGCCCGGATGATCGTCTATTCACTACCGCTGGGTGACACGACCCTCTACCTCAAGGCGACCGGACCACGCACCTTGCTGATGGAACAGGCAGAAGCCCTGGTTGCTTTTGCCAGTTCGATACGGCTCGAACTTCCTCAGGGTCCACCACCAGAACCAAATGTACCCAGCATTCGCTGGCAAGCTCCGCAAGGCTGGGAGGTAGATTCTGCCCGACCGATGAGAGAGGTGACATTCATCGTCGGTGAAGAGGCGCGCTGCTGGATCACCGTACTGGCGGGAGATGGAGGCGGGGCCCTCGCAAATGTCAATCGTTGGCTCAAGGAGTTGAGCCTCGAACCCATCGATGATCAGCAACTCTCCAAACTTCCGACGGAAACGATGCTCGGCGGGCAGGCCATCGTGGTCGAGGGCAGTGGCCCCTACGCCAGCATGGGGAGTACCCCCAGACAGGGCTGGTCGATGATTGGATTGATTCGAAATCTGCAGGACCGTGCAGTCTTCGTCAAGATGGTCGGACCCGACGCCGAACTCAAAGAGGCTCGATCGAAGTTGAAGCAACTGGTTCTGTCACTGGAGGTGGTCCAGTGAAGAGTTCCAGCGGATTGGCGCTCCTGAAAAAGATCGGCTCGCAGA
>JABHOG010000055.1 GCA_018694835.1 Planctomycetota bacterium
CTCCTCATCAGGACCGTGATACTCGAAGTAGCCAAACAGCTGATCCCCGTCGAGAAAGATCGAGTAATTGCGAATCCCCGCCTCTCGAATCGCCGACTCGATCTGTGGCCAGATCTTCTCGTGATGGCGGCGATACTCCGCTATCGATGAGGGATCGATTCCGATCACCTGTCCAAAGCGTCTCATCGGCCCCCATCAATTACAGGAGTTGTACTGAGCACAATCCAGTGCAGTTCCTGCCGGGTCGGGTCCACACGACCCGCCGAAGGGCGCCGGTGGTGGAGGTCCTCCCGAAAAGAGATACGAGAGCACATAGACCCCGTCAGCAATGTTGGAAAGTTCATCATCGTTGGTGTCCGCGGCATCCATGCAGTTGATCACTCCACCGAGGAACAGAGCATCGAGAACCGTGATCGCATCCGCCAGGTTGACCAGTGAATCGTCATTGACATCGGATCTCAAGAACCCACCACCCACCGCTGGAGTGAGGGTGATCGTTCCATCGACCCCGACGGCACTGAGGGCTCCAGCGTTCACCACAACCACCACCTGAACCGGTGGAATGCCGAGGTTGCCTGAGATCGACAAGGTGGTCAGCACATCCGTCGACGATCCCGCGAGGGCGCCAGGAACCGTATCGTAGCTGGCGATCGCCAGGTCGATGGGCGTGGCAAACTGGATGGTACCGGTTCCCAGAAAACTGTAGACGCAGCCCATGGTGAAACCATCGGCCAACAGATTCACATCTATGAAGTCTGGTCCGGTAGAGCCATTGAGAGCATCGATCACTGGCCCGCCGACAGCGGCGTTCACCGTCAAGAGCGAAGCATCGTGCTCCACTCCAAAGGAGAAGCCCTGGGTATCGCTGGGAAATCCGCCATTGCCGGGATCTTCTTCCAGAGTAAAGGAAGCATCAAAACTGGCCACTCCAGTCGACTCCGAGAAGCCCACCGTCTGATCGACGGCGGTGAGGATGAAGCCCGAAGGTGTCAGGGTCACGATCGCTCCGGTCGGAACCACTCCCACGGCAGTTCCCGAATCGGTCGAGATCACCGCCTGCACCGGAGGAACCCCCAGTGACTCGGTGAAATCGAGTGCGGAGATCACGGTTCCGGTAGTGGTGTTGAAGACTCCGGGTAGAGAGTCGTAGCTGACCGACGCCAGATCGGTATCGGAGGTCATCTGGATCGTCTCTGCAAAGGTGAAACTGTAAACACAGCCCACCGTGATGCCATTGGCATAGATCGCAGAGTCGAAGAATTGCGGACCGGCTCCGCCATCGAGTTGGGCCACTGCTCCCGCCGGCGCCGCATCGATTGCAGCGAACAGGTCAGGATTGTGTGCCAGGCCGAAAGAGAATCCTGCAGTGTTGGTCGGGTATCCCGGATGATCGGTGAACTCCCGGCCAGTGATGGTGGTCTCGAACTGGACTCCCGCTGCGCTGTAACCCGCTGTGACATTCTGCGACACCAGGCTGAAGCCTGCGGTCTGGCTGACCGTGACCGAACAGATCACCTCGGGAGCTTGCTGACTGCCTCCGCAGACTCCGGTCACACCGTAAACGTGATCACCAAGAGATGGTGATCCATCAGAGAATCCGGTAGCCGTACCGGACAATGTCTGGATCATCAGACCATCTCGACGCACCGCAATCTCGCTATAAGTTTCACCGTTGAACCATGAGAGGTTCACAGTGGAGCCGATTCCCTGGCTACACGACAGTGAGATCACTGCACTGCAAACACAGTCAGGATCGCCGATACAATCGGGATCCTCGCAGTCGGTCAGACCATCCAGATCGTCATCGATCCCATTGGAGCAATTCTCGGGAGGTGGAGGAGGCGTGGCGGAGCCGATCTCCAGTGTCCCCGTTCCATTCGCCGTTACATTCCAACCACCCACTCGGATGCGATAGAGCACTCCGCTGGTCATCGACATCTGAACCAGGCTACTGAATCCTCCACAACCGGGGCCATCCCCGTTGCAGCCGACCTGGGTCAGCGCTCCGCAATCACCCTGATAGATGGCGATGTCAGAATCAAAGTTGATGGTGTCACAGGTGGAAATGGTGTAATCGCCACTCAGGTCCGGAGTGAAGTCATACCAGATGTCACTGGTCATCTCACCGAGGAAGGTGCCGGGACAGCTGTTGGAATCGAAAGGATCGGCACTCTGGGTCGCGGTAGTCGTGTCGAGCGGATTCGACCCGAAGACAGCCACCGCTGCCGAGACACATTCATCTCCAGCAGCCACCGGCACGCAAGCGGGGTCCGTGAAACAACCGGGATCCTCGCAATCGATCAGACCATTTCCATCATCATCGACACCATTACTGCAGTTCTCGACCGGTCCCGACGAGGTGAGGTCCAGCAGCAATGCGCCTGGGCCCGGATCTCCATTGCCTGGATGCGGTGTGCCCCAGGCTCCGACGCGGAACCAGTAGGTCTCCCCTGCAGTGACACTGGCGGTCAATTCCGACCAGTACTGCTGGCAAGAGGTCGATGGGTTCTGACTCACATCTCCATTACAGGCGAGCAGGATCAGCGAATTACAAGACCCCGTGTACATCACCAGGTCGGAGTCAAAACTGCCGGGCTGGCAAGTGGAGACAAACAGGCTTCCTGACTGGTCCGGAGTGTAGGTGAACCAGATATCTCCGATCATCGACCCGAGGCCATCACCGCACAAAGCCGGGGTGGGAATCGGATCGTTTCCTGTGGTTGCGCTGGTGCTGTCGAACGGATTCTCACCCAGCACCGCAGCTTCAGCAGAGACACACTCGTCTCCCGGTGGAGCAGGGACACAGGCTGGTGCAGCGATGCAATCCAGATCCTCGCAATCGATCAACCCGTCGCCATCGTCATCGACTCCGTTGGTGCAGTTCTCCACCGCTCCTCCGCCACCGCCGACAAAACCGACATCCAGTTGCCCGGTGCCGGTTGTTCCGTCACTCCAGGAAGCGACCCGAATTTTGTAACTCAACCCGCCACTGACCGGGATGTTTTCGATGAGCGAAGTGAAGGTGGAACATCCGCCGGTATCACCATTGCAGGCGATCTGGGTCAAGGATCCACAATCACCGCTGTAAACCAGCAGATCGGTATCCCAGTTGGCGATGTCACAGGTGCTGACCGAGAGCACTCCATCTTCAGGCGGAACAAAGGAGTACCAGATGTCGTTCCCGGAATCTCCGAGGAAGCTGCCGCTACACTGGCTCGCATCGGCCACTGGCCCACCGGAGGTAGCGTTATTGCTGTCAATATTGTTGAGGCCGACGAACACCGGTATCGAACCGGCACAGTCATCGTTGGCCGGAGGAGGCCCTGGGGGAGCCTGTCCGCAGACCAGCTCCGACATTCCTACTGCCGTCATCGCAGCCGCGACTTGATCGGCATCCGACTGCGTGAAGGTCGCACCGGCAGCACCGGTCCGGGGATCATTGGGCGCAGTTCCGACCAGGTCGGCAGCCGCCTGATTCATCAGTGTATCTGCCACCGGGAAGGTGGTTCCCGATGTCATGTATACGGTCAAGGCTCTGAAGTACACGGCGATCGCCTTGGTCATGCCAATCGCTGATACGGTCTGACCGTTGTAGGTCTTTCCATCGACGAGCATGGCGAAGGAGTGGTTGAACACTCCACTGCCGATGTGGACTCCACCACTGTCAAATGGACCGCAGGCGTTCTGATTGTAGAGCGGGTCGGTGGTACTGGGAGGATCGCTGAAGCACTCGGGAAACCACATGTCTCGAATCGCGCCGAGACTGGTTTGCTCCCCCATCTTCCAGCGAGTAGATCCATCGTTGCAAGATGTTCTCGTGTTGTTGGGTGTATCCATTCCGCCGCCGGTAGTTCCTCCAGGCCATGGAGTGCCGCCGGGGGGGCCCGCTTCCGATGTGTTGCCGTTCCACAGATCGATCGCCTCGCCAAATATATCTGAATAGGATTCGTTCAACTGACCCGACTGGTTCTGGTAGATCAAATCTGCCGAGAACTGGGTGAGTCCGTGTGCGAATTCATGGGCGATCACATCATCCGTGGCCAGACCGTTGCACAGTGCGATCTGATTACCGTTCCAGATGGCATTGGGGCAAATTCCATCGTTCCAGTGCACCGTGGCAGTCAACGTCGAGCCGTTCCCGTTGAGGGAATCGCGTCCCAGTCCATCGAACAGCAGGCGATAGAAGTCTCCTGCGGTGTCGTATCCCTCATCGATGTCGGTGTCGCCGCTGGGTGCGGACCCTTCCGAGCGGGCCAGACTCCCTGGCAAGGTGCCGCCTCCACCGTCATAGATCTCCCGGAACATTGCAGTGTGGACCGCCGGCCAGCGATCGAGCAGTTCGCCGCTGCTGGCGGAGATCAGCACATGCTCGGCGAGCATCTCAGCGCCTTCAAGAACCATGTGATGAGCCAGTACGGGTCGAGGAAGGGGAGCATCTCCCCACCAACCGGGATTCACCACGGCCAGTTCGGGTTCCATCGTCTGGACCAGGAATCGCTGTTCTAGTACGGCTTCCGCGATGACGAGAGCCTCTTCCGCAGAGAGCAGCGGCGTCACCGACAACTTCTTGGGTAGGCGGAAAAAGTCACCGTTGATGGAGAGCGGAGTTCCATTCGCTTGCAGGTGAACCTTGATCACAGCGGTGAAGACTTCCACTCCCAGATGAATCTGCTGAAAGGTGTGGTGAATCATCCCGAGAGAGCATCGCTCGGTCTTGATGATCTTCAGTTGTTGCTCGGGATGCTGGATTCCGAAGCGAGCGCCGTGATAGCGTAATACCTGGTATGGATCTTTCAGGTCCGGGGCGACACCCTCCGGGTACGGCAACGGTTGCCCGTCGACTCCTGAAATCATGTGAATCCTGCTCCCCGGGGTCGAGTTCTCGACCACTCCCTGGAGCCACGACTGACCCGATCCAGTCGTTGGAATCATGCACTGAATCAGCAGAACGCACACAGCGATCATGGCCCGCATGGATGCACCTTTCTCATTGAAATTCACGAATAACAGTCTTGTTTGGATTCAGAGTCCGAAACCATAAATCCGGTCCGGCTGGACCAGATCTCATCGCCCATTTCCACCTTCTTCGATGGTAGCCACCGCAACTCTCGATGGCAACGAGCGGATCCCTATCTCGGTCGGGTCCGGGTAACCCAGTTCTGGTTCATCCGGCAATCGATACCGGAATTCCACCATATCCCGGAGAACCTCAGCCGTCGTCGGGTGGTGCCACCTGGAGACCGACAAAAATCCAGGGCCGCGAGTCCCGCTGGACTCGCGGCCCTGGATCGATGAAAAAGGGTCCATCTACCGGTCAACCCAATCCCCTCAGGAACAGGAGGTGTAATCCTCACACCCGAGCGCACCGGGAGTGGGATCGGGAGCGCAACTACCGGTTCCAGGAGGCATCGGGCCGCCGTTGAACAAGGCCGCCAGCATGTGCACGGCATCGGCAATGTTGCCCAGGTTATCGTCATTGCTATCACAAGCATTGGCGCACCCGATGTATCCACCGAGGAAGAGCGCATCGAGCAGGGTGACAGCATCGCCGATATTGAAGCTGGAATCGTCGTTGCAATCTCCACGATTGAATCCACCGATCGCCGTGAGCAATACGCTTCCCGCTTGACCGGTCATGTCGATCGATTGTCCATCGACCACCATCACCATCGTGACTCCTGTCGGCCCGAGGCCGCTAGTCGGTGTCAACGTGGTCGAGATGCTATCTCCCGGAGGCGTGCCGGCCAGCGCTCCTGGGACCGTGTCATACTGGACCAGCACTGCTTCTGTCGGTGTATCGAAGCCGATGAAGGACCCACCCTGGAAATCGTAGATGCAACCAACGGTGATTCCACCGCTGATGATCCCGACATTGAAGAACTCCGGGCCGGTTCCTCCTTCAAGGCTCGCCAACGATGCGCCATAGTCAACTGCGGTGGCTTCGAGTACGGCTGTATCATGGGCCACTCCCAGTGAGAATCCCTGGGTCTCCGCGGCAGTATCTCCCGGCTCCACGTCCTGATCGATCTGCACGGTTCCTGTGAAGGATCCGACCCCTGTGGAGGAACTGAAGGTTTCTGATTGATCAGCACAGATCACCTCGAAGGCCATGGGAGGAGCGGCCTGAAAGGTGATCGAAAAGGGCATTCCAGTGGTCGGCGCCGAAGAACCGGCTCCGATCACCACCACGGTGGTGGCGGGGGGAGTTCCGAGGTCGCTGGCACTGCTGATGGTCGTGACCACATTTCCAGTCGATCCCGAAAGGGCTCCCGGAATCGTCGCGTAGTCCACCTCGATCATCGGAAGTGGAACATCGAAGATGATGACCTGGCTCTGGTCGGTGAATGCATAGATCACTCCGACTGTGAAGCCATTGGTGAAAACCTCACCCTGGATGAAATCCGGTCCAGTTCCGCCGTTGAGAGCAGCTAGCCCCCCGACAGGAGCCGGGACGTAAGGATTGGTTCCCACGACTTCCAGCAAGGTGGAATCGTGACCGTAGGCCATCGAAAACCCCTTGGTCTCTTCGAGTGCACCCGTGACCTGCACGATGCTGAAGGTCGCACTGAATGTTGCGGATCCTCCGCCCGCAGGAACCGTTTGATCTGGGGAAGAAATTTCAAAGCCTTGACCCCACGCCGCAGAGGCGGTGAAGAGCACAAACAGTGAAACAAAAATACCGGGAATTAAACCACCATGACGCATCGAAACACCTCTTCCTGACACCTCGATATCGCCTCAGGCCACAAAGAAACCCGGAAGTAGAGACTTCCAAAGGATCAGGGATGATTGTGGTCTTTCCCGAGCGAAACCAAAGTATACAAATCATTAGTTACAGCGAACTTTGAGTTGACCGGAGGGGGATGAGCGACTCGTAGTAAAAGCCCACTACGCCCCAGTCCTTTACATTAGGATACCGCTGCAATTTCAAACCTCAACAGTGGGCTCGAATGTGTTCCGTGTCATTCCTGCACTTATGTACTCTTCATCACCAATCCTGTCCCTTGCTCGTTCGAAACTCTCTCAAACTCTCGCTCTGGATCTCCCAAAAGCCGGCACTTCGTCGCACCAATCGACTGACCATTCGCCCGTTGAGATAAACTCCTGGGGTTCCTCGAATGCTGGCCTTTCTCGCCAGTGCCATGTCCTGCCCGATCCGCGTAGAAACCGAGCGACTACTCATATCCTCGACAAAGCGATTCGCATCCATTCCCAGTGCAGTGGCCGCATCTTCCCAGCGTATCGCCCCGAGAGTGGTACGGCGTGGAAGCAACCATTCGCGCAACTCCCAGAACTTGCCCTGCAACCTCGCAGCTTCCAGCGCCTGAGCCCCACGCATCGCATTGGGATGCTCCGCGGTGTTGGGGAAGTGTTTCCACACCACCTCCAGATGGCCACTCCAGATCGGCAAGATGGTGTCCTTGAGATACTGATCGAAGCGAGCGCAGTTGGGACACTCCACATCGGAGAAGATCACCAGTTGATAGTGATACCCGCCCACATCATCGATGATGGGATCATCGTCTCTGACTCCGGTGTCGATCTTGGCTTGACTCCGGTGAAGGGTTTCCAGTTTTTCGACATCTTCGGCCAGTTTCCTCAGCACGACGCTCTCCTGGCGAAGTGCACTGGTGAGGGATCGCTCGAGCCCTACCTGATGGATCTGGTACTGTGCCACGCAGGCGAGAATCACTGCCGAAGTCGCCGCCAGCAGCAACCGGATCGACGGGACTCCCGCTCCTCGCTGCACTATTTCTCGCGGACGTAACCACCAGGAGATCAGCAAGATGCCACCGTTGCAGCCATGGGTCAGCAGGCACAGGTAGCAAGGAGTTCCGATCGCCCACAGCATCACACCCGTGTAGAAAATCGAACCCAGCATGCCGAACCCATTGAACCATAGGACCGCGCGCGCCAGCCATTGCCGCCCCCGATCGGGAATCCCGATCAGCAGGTACCATGCCGCCAGCAGTGCGTAATAAAGGAAGCCGAGGGCGGCCACCGGGATTCCCTCGCCCGATCTCTCCTGCCCCTCTTTCTCGAATGGCAAGACTCCCCAGCGGCTATTGACCACCGAGGCGCACCCCTCATCTCCTGCAGCGCAAATCCCTGCGAGCAGACCCAGATCAGCATCCTTCTCGGCGTGGAGCATCAGCAGAGATCCGCTGGTCCATGCTGCGATCAGTGCCAGAATCCCCGCAACCCACGCCAATCCCTGATTACGATTCATGTCGGTGCCTCCCGTGCGAGGAGTTTGGCCAAAACCCGCCGCCATATCAAGTCGGGTCACTCGACTGCGCCGATGGAAAAGGTGAGGATGCCCCCGAGAGGACCCCGCGGATGAAGATCGATGCCCACCAGCACTTCTGGCGCCATGACCCGGCCATCCACACCTGGATGGATGAAAAGATGCAGTTGTTGCGCCAGGATTTCCTTCCTGATCAGTTGTTGCCGCTGCTGCAAGCGGAAGGCATCGACGGCTGCATCGCAGTTCAAGCCGACTCTTCAGGACGAGAAAACGACTTCCTGCTCGGGCTCGCCGCAGATCACCCCTGGATCCTCGGAGTGGTCGGCTGGGTCGATCTGCAGTCCGATCAGTTGGAATCCCAGCTCGAGCAGCTGTGCCAGCACTCCAGAGCGGTCGGAGTGCGTCACATCGTCCAGGATGAACCGGACGATCGTTTCCTCGATGGAGCCGCTTTCCGCCGTGGAGTATCGACCCTGGCGGCGAGAAAGTTGACCTTTGATCTGCTCATCTACGAGCGCCAGCTCCCTGCAGCCATCGATTTCGTGCGAGCCCTACCCGATGTACCGATGGTGCTCGATCACATCGCCAAGCCGAGAATCGCCGAGGGGCAACTCGACCCCTGGGCCAAGAACCTGAAGGAACTGGCTCGCTCACCCCACCTGATGTGCAAACTCTCCGGCATCGTCACCGAGGCCAACTGGCTCGAATGGACCCCTGCCGATCTTGCGCCTTACCTCGAAACAGCGATCGAAGCGTTCGGACCGGAGCGATTGATGCTGGGGAGCGACTGGCCAGTCTGTTGCTTGGCTGCGGATTATTCGCGAGTCCGAAGTCTCGTGGAACCGTTCCTCCAGCCACTCTCTTGGACCGAAAGAAGTGCCATCGAAGGAGGGAATGCGACCCGCTTCTACCAGCTCAAAGGACCCCAACAAGCCGACGAGGAGTGAACTCGCCTAGGGGCAAGCGGGACTGCCGACACAGTCGAGCAGATCCGCGGTCGGATCCTCGCCACAGGTGGGGAAGGGGAGCGGCGGGGTAGCGCCTCCACTGAAGAGGAAGCCGAGCAGGAAGACCGGATCGGAGATATCCCCCGAACCATCATCGTTGGCGTCGAGCGCATCGACACATCCACTGCTTCCGCCACCAAACAGGAAGTTCAACATTCCCACGGCATCGGAGATA
>JABHOG010000056.1 GCA_018694835.1 Planctomycetota bacterium
AGAAAATTCTGGGAGTCGAGGAAGAGTAATGAAGATATACGATCACATCCTGGAAACGGTGGGGGGAACACCACTGGTTCGATTCCACCGGGTCAGCCGCGGTCTCTCGGGAACCATCGTGGCCAAACTCGAGGCTTTCAACCCTGGTGGGTCGGTCAAGGATCGCATCGCAGTCCACATGATGGATGCCGCAGAGCGTGAGGGTGCGATTCAGCCAGGCGGCACGATTGTAGAGTGTACTTCCGGAAACACTGGACTGGGTTTGGCGCTCACTGCATGCATTCGTGGATACAAGGCAGTCTTCACCATGCCGGATAAAGTGGCGGAAGAGAAATCGAAGTTGCTCAGAGCCTTCGGAGCGGAAGTGATCATCTGTCCGACTGCAGTCGAGCCGGAAGATCCTCGATCTTATTACTCGGTGGCGAAGAAAATCACTGAAGAGACCGAGAACTCCTTCTGTCCCAATCAATACTTCAACAAGTGGAATCCCCATGCTCACTACGTCACCACCGGCCCAGAGATCTGGGACGACACCGACGGAAAGGTGACCCATCTGGTTGCCGGAATGGGTACCGGTGGAACCATCAGTGGAATCGCCAAGTATCTCAAGGAACAGAATCCAGAGATCCAGGTGATCGGCGGAGATCCGGTCGGTTCGCTGTACAAGGAGTACTTTGAAACCGGAGTGCTCGGAGTCGCAAATTCCTACAAGACCGAGGGAATTGGCGAGGATATGATTCCCGGCACCATCGACCTGTCGCTGGTAGATCAGGTGATCCAGGTCAGTGATGTGGATGCATTTGTCATGGCGCAAAGACTGGCCCGCGAGGAGGGGATCCTCAGTGGGTCTTCTGCAGGTACAGCCGTATCCGCAGCACTCGAGGCAGCGAAGGGGATGAAGGAAAATGACCTGATGGTGGTGATCATTCCCGATACCGGGGAGCGCTACCTGAGCAAGGTCTATGATGAGGACTGGTTACGTCGCAATGGGCTGGTAGAGAGTGGAATGAACCTCACTGCGGGGGAAATCCTCGATCGGAGGGGCACTCGCAGCCATGACCTGCTCTCACTGGGTCCCTCCGGGAAAATCAGAGAAGCGATCGAGATGATGCAGAAGGCCGAGGTCAGCCAGATCCCGATCCTCGAGGACGGAAAGCCTGTCGGTAGTATTCGCGAAGGACTCGTCATCGAACGGCTCTTGAGGGGAGACAGCGAACTCGATCGTGCGATCGGCGAAGTGATGGAGAGTTCCTTCCCGGTGGTCACTGAAGGGGCTTCATCCGATGCAATCTTCCATTTGCTTGCGAGTCAGCCCTCCAATGCGGTTCTCGTCAATACTGGCGAGGGGCTCCGCATCATCACGAAATACGACATGATTCACTCTGTTAGCGGAAGAAGGTCCTGAGGTGAAGTTTTCGACTCGAGTGATTCATGCCGGGCAAGTTCCGGATCCAAGTACCGGTGCGATCATGACCCCCGTTTACCTGACCTCGACATATGTTCAGAAGAGTCCGGGGACTCATCAGGGATTTGAATACTCTCGAACTGGAAATCCAACTCGATCCGCCCTGGAACAGAACCTGGCATCTCTCGAAATGGCAAAGCATGGGCTTTGTTTTGCCAGCGGACTGGCAGCGACAGATGCGGTTCTCAAATTGTTTCAATCTGGAGATCACGTGGTTTCCAGTGACGACCTCTATGGAGGAAGTCACAGGATCTTCACACAAGTATTCCAGCAGTTCGGTATGCAGTTCGACTTCGTCGATGCGTCTTCCTCGCAAAAGGTGGCGGATGCGATTCAAGAAAATACACGAATGGTTTGGCTAGAAACTCCTACCAATCCATTGTTGAAGATCACGGATATCGCTGAGATCTCGAAGATATGCCGAGAAAAATCAATCTTGCTGGTGGTCGACAACACCTTTGCGACACCGTGCCTGCAACAGCCCATCGCTCTGGGAGCAGATATCGTGTTGCATTCGACCACCAAGTATCTGGGTGGACATTCCGATGTGGTGGGTGGGGCCCTGGTCACTTCTGACGATGATCTCCATCAGCGACTCGCCTTTATTCAGAATGCCAGCGGAGCGATTCCAGGTCCACTCGACTGCTTCCTCACACTGAGGGGGGTCAAGACTCTGGATGTCAGGATGGAGAGACACTGCAGCAATGCCGATCAGATCGCGCGCTGGTTGAATGACGATCCAAGGGTCGATCGGGTCTACTTTCCTGGCCTGGAGGATCATCCAGGACATGAAGTGGCGAATCGCCAGATGTCCGCTCCAGGTGGAATGGTCTCCTTTGTTCTGGTGGGCGATACGGAGCAGGAAGCTCGAGAGACGGTATCCCGGACCAAGATTTTTGCCCTGGCAGAGAGTCTCGGAGGGGTCGAGAGCCTGATCGAGCATCCGGTCTCGATGACACATGGGGCGATCCCACCAGAGGTTCGCAAGGCAGCGGGACTCAGCGATTCGTTGATTCGCCTGTCCGTGGGAATCGAGGACGTCGGTGATCTCCAGGAGGATCTGGATGCCGCCATCGGTTGATGGCGTTGCCGGGCGCAGGTGTTCTGAGGGTCGGTGTTCTGAGGGTCGCTATCGAGTGTCAGCGCGTCAGGAAAAAATGAGAACCCAAGGGCCACTGAACGGCCAAGTGCGACCCCTGGGCCTCAATTTCATCCATTGCTAATTATTCGCTCAACTTTCAGTTCGACGAATTTCTGAATCGCCATCCCTGTCCTGGGAGATCGGTAGCCTCTTCAAATCGATCGGAACCAAGGGATGGGCACCATCACAGATCTCTTCTCTTCGGAATCGCACCCAAGAAGGTCCGCGCGATTTTTCACCGATGAATAGATCACTTCCGATCGAGGCGATGGCAAAACCAAATCTGGAGAAGGTGGAGCGGGGAGGCAAATACCTGTTCTTGAATTTCCAGCGACCTTCGTCGAGTTGGAAAATCTCGACCAGACCACTATCTCCAGCTCCTGGGGCTCCTACCAGTAGAAGATCGTCATCGAGAAACTGCACAGTGGATCCGAACCAACCGTTTTTCTCAGGAGATCCTGAAATCAGCAACTCCATCGGCTCGAGCACATCATTGGACCAACGGTAGATATGAACGGCACCACAATCGACCAGAGGTTGATCTTGTAAGGGTGATCCGATCGCGACGAACTCGGAATGAACACCGATACAGTTTCCAAACATGTCGAAGGGTCCAGCGGAATCGGGAACCAAAATGTCCTGCACCGATCCATCTGTGGCATTCAAGACCCACACCTTGCCGGAAAATGAGATGTCGGTGAATCCTGTCGGTTCGCATACCAGCCAGCGATCCGGGCCTTGGGCCAGAGCAGTGCCATAGGACTTTGCGGCACCGATTGGAGTTGGTAGGACCTGCGGTCTGGAAACTCTCGGATCCAGCACCGAAACGGTGGCAGCAGTAGAAGAATCAAGGCGTTGACTGATGGCGACGATTCCCGGCCAGCGATTCTGGCCCTGGTTTGAGCGGCCGATGGCGAGGCTCACCACCGAATCGTAATCGTCTCCCCACTGGCACACCTCGAATGGAGCGGACTTGGACTGTCGAGTCAAGATCACTCGGGGGTCCCCTGGGGCTGAACTGGCGACCCATCCGAATCGGGAGTCGACGCACCCAACGATCGGGTGGACCGGAAAACCGTATTCAGAGGTAGAGAACTCGGGGTCGCTCATTTGGTTCCTGTTTCAAGATGATTCAGTTCAATGGACAAGGATCAGTGAGCAAGGAGCCTTGAGCGTCGGTCTCTACAAGACATCGGCCCTTACCAAGATGAGCGAAGCCAGAGAAGTCCTTGTGACAGAGAAATCTAGTATTTTCTTTGGGCGTATCGTGGCCATACACTGGACTCTAATAATTAAGATGATATCGAGGTGGCAGTTGGATAGGGTTTCTCCCTTAGCAGCAGACCCATCCGCTGAACACTGGAGTAGTATTGTCATTCAGAACACCTGAAGAATTGGACTCCTTGGTACCGCTCGCCCGATCGGGTGATCCCGGGGCTCGTTCCGACCTGTTCGATGCAGTCTTACCTCGGCTTCAGCAATTTCTGATTCCAATATTGGGAGCAAAACTGCAGCGGCATACCGACCTCGATGATATCTGTCAGGATGTTTATCTCCGTGGAGTCAAGGCGATTCATTCTCTCGATCCGGATGCTGATTATCGCCAATTCGTGGGACTGATCTTGCAACATGCAAAGTGGCAGGCTCTCGATGCCGGCAGGTCCAGTTCTCGGTTTGAAGGAGAGTCCAATGTCCCTGGTGGTGTGATGGAGATTCCTGCGGATGGAGATCAGAATAATGGAGAGGTGTTACTCTTCATGAGAGAAAAGGTCGACGGGTTGCATCGGCTGATTTCAAAGTTGCCCGATGATCTCGCAAGGGTGGTCTGGTTGCGATTGGACGGCCTGCCCGACGCCAAGATCGGTGAACTACTGTTGATCACTCCTGAGCTGGTCAGGAAGCGCCATCAGAGGGCCATCGAAAAACTTCGTCAGTTCGCCTCTTGAGCCACAGCGGGATCGAGATATCGATCAGGTGAAGGATCTCATCGCTCGTCGCTCCCGTTACTCGTCGCTCCCGTTACTCGTCGCTCCCGTTACTCGTCGCTCCCGTTACTCGTCGATCCCATCAAATAATGTAATGCCCAGGGCGCCGAAAAAGAGTACTGGTAGCCATGCTGCGAGCATCGGCTCGAGTTGTCCTCTGGTTCCGAGATTGGCACACACCTCCGTGACGATCAGGTAGACGGTGCCGAGCGCCATGGCGATAGAAATACCCAGCAGTACTGAACGAGACTCGGTTCGCAGCACGAAAGGCATCCCCAGCAGTAGCAAGATGAAGTTAGAGAGAGGGAACGCAATTCGGCGGTGAAGTTTCACCTCAAGGTGCTTGAGGTGAGGTCTTCGCTTGTACTGATCTCTGAGTTCGCGAAAGGAAAGATATTCGATCTCTCTATCGCTCGACTCCAGGTCAACGGGTCGCATATCAGTTGCCAGTTTCATCTGTGAGAATTCCTGGACTAGTTGCAGGGTGCCGTCGGGGCCGGGGACTGGAATTTTTAGCCCGGTGATGTCGAACTGTTCCACTTCGCCCTCGCGCAACAACCAGAACGGTTCCCCTTCATCGGGGACTTTCCAGAGGATTTCGCGAGCACGAATGATGGATTTGGAGGACGCCCGGCTTGCATGCTTGGTAGTGATCTCAACGTGCTGCCCCCTTTTTTCGTGGGGAAGGTAACTTCTTACATTGATCAGGTTGTTTCGACTATCGTTGACCACACCTGGTTGAATGCTGTCGAGAGCTCGCCCGTATGAATCTGCCAGCCGAATCTGATCCTTCAGATTGGGGACCACGAATTCCTGAACCGAAATCATCATGATGGCCATCATGAATGCGATCAGGAACAACGAGGCGAGGATTCTTGAGAGAGGTAACCCTGCAGCACGCAAGGGTGTCAGTTCGCAATTTTTGTTGAGATTTGTGATGGTGAACATTGCCGCGAGGAGCGTCAGGATCGGGCCGAGGTACTGGGTGAAGTAGATGGGCACCATGCCGGCAAAGTACTTGAGCGCGACTAGCGGTAACGGAGCATCTTGCCTGAGGAAGCGGTCAATTCTTGACACTCCATCGATCATGCTGAACAGACCGAACACTGCAAAGGCGCAGATCCCCCAGGAAATCATGTAGTGTCGCATCAGGTATCGGTCGATGGTTCGGATCGGCAGGCGCTCTAGTATTCTTCGTAGGGTACTCATCATCCGCGAGCCCTGACTCTGTACAGGAGCCCGCAGGAGATCAGCAATATGACATAATTTCCCGACATGACAGTGATCCATGCGGGATACCCAGTGGCCCTTGAGAACTGGATTCCTCCGTATGTGAGAGGAAAGAAGAGGACCAAGACGGTGAGCATGCTGAAGAAGAACGGGATCAACTTCTGAGATCGCTTCAAGAGCAAGGCGAGAGGGAATCCTAGTAGCGCGAAGGAGATGACAGAGAGGGCCATCGCCCGTCGCCTCCAGATTTCCGTGTCCCCTTTGCGGATACTTTTCTGTGCGGTTCGAATCGCCGCATTGGAAGATGCAATGAAGGCTGGATCGTCAGTGCTAGCGATCTGCTCGCGTAAGGCCTTCTCTTGATCCTTGAAACCTTCGATCGCTATTTGCAATTCAGTGGTGGGTAAGTCATTCAGTCTTCTGGATTCGCTGTTGATTGGGAAATCGATGTTGAATCTGTCCAACTGGATCTTTTCGTGGTGCCATCCGAGGAAGTCGGGCTTGTCCGACTGTGCTTCACTGACAGGGAAGCTGACTTCAACCTTGTTGAGGGTCAGGCGGATCATGGACTTCACATCGTCAACGGAAAGTTGTGCTCTTTCGGCTCGGATCTTGGTGCCGGGAGTTTCTCCAGATCCGCTTGTTGTGGCGACTGCGCTGGCGACACCGTCTGCCCCCCGGCCGATGTTCATCTGCTTCTGGATGAATACGTCCGTCAGGTTCTTTCCATTTTGAATCTCTCTCCAGTGAACCAGGCCGCCATGATTATCAAGTTGCAACTGCCCTTGTTTACCGTTGCCAAGATTTTGTAACTGCTTGACCAGGAATCTTCCGATGTCTTCTTTTCGGTGCTGCAGTTCGGGAAGAATGGTGGATTGAGTTAGCATCAAGAACAATGCGACTGGAATCGCAAGCAACTGCATCGGGACGAACAGGCGAGTAGGAGTGATCCCGCTGGCCATCGCTGCGGTATATTCCAGGTCCGCGACGAAGCGCCCGTAACTGAGGGTGGAGGAGATGAGAATTGAAATCGGGGTGGTGAAATAAAGACTGTAAAGCAGGCTGTCGATCAACCAGGGCAAGATGATCTTGATGGAATAGCCGGAGTCTACCGCTTTCATGGCAAACACGATCCCCACCAGGAGTGAGAGAAACATCAGCCCGAGAAAAAAGTTGAGAAGGAGTTCTCGAAATAGATAACGATCGAGGGTGCCGAAATAGCGCGACATCAAGTCCCCTCCTCCGAGCGGTGATGGCAGCAACAGGGCATCTGTTGGCAGCGAGGGCAACCCGCTTGATACTTATCCCTGGCACAACGAGCAAGATCGACTCCCCGGAGGGAGGCCAGGCTCGTCAGCCAGGCGAAGACATCGGCGAATTCGGCCCTTTCGGCCTCAGAGTTGGGCTCGCCTGAGTTGAGGCTTCTGGCCAGTTCGCCCACTTCCTCCACCAACCACATGAAGGAACCGCTCACCCCACGACTGGAATCCTTGTCGAAGTAGGTGGCTTCGATGGTTCGTTGAAATTCACGGATGCCGAGATCGGGATCTTCGTTGCTGTTCATCCAGTTTTCTGCCCTTCGATCATGGCAACAAGGTACCCGATGATGGTGGCCGATGGACGGCCTTCAGGATCTTAACCGAGTGAATCCAGGGCCAGTTGTTTGACGGCCCGCAGATCCACCTTTCCTGTCCCCAGTGTTGGAATCCCCTCGACCTCGATAAAGGAGTCTGACCTGGGAATCCAAAGATTGGGGAGAGTTTTCTGGCTCCTCAGTTCCTCGATGATCTGCGCTGGTTCGATCGGAAGTTTCCCATGGAGAACCACCAACTTTTCGCCCTTGGCATCATCGGGAATCGCGGTCACGGCCAGCTGGGGAGGGGCCTCTGTATCCGGGTTACCCTTGAAGTAGTTGTCGACAATCTCCTGGAGGTGTTCTTCGATCAGGATGTGGGGCACCATTTCCCCGCCGAGTTTGGAAAACCGCGACAGTCGGTCGGTGATGCTGAGGAAGCCGTCGCTGTCCATCATTGCGATGTCACCTGTCTTGTACCACTCACCATGGAACGCTTCCTCGGTGAGGTCGTCCCTTCCGAGATAGCCTTTCATGACATTGGGGCCCTTGATCAGTAGCAGGCCAGTCTCACCAATCGGGCGTTCTTCGAGAGTGTCAGGGTCGACGATTTTCGTCACCACTCCTGGGACGGGCATTCCGATGGAGCCGAACTTGCGCGTCTTCTGTCGAATCGGAGAATCCGTCAGGTCGGGTAAGTTGACCGAAACCACCGGGCTCAGCTCCGTGCATCCGTACCCTTCGAGGAGGGCGCAGCCAAATCGTTCTTCCCAGGCTTCTGCAAGAGAAGCCTTCAGTTTTTCGGCTCCAGCTCCGGCGAGGCGAACACTGGCGAAGTCTACCGGATCGAACTTTCGCAGGTAGGTGCGGTAGAAGGTGGGAGTGGAGAGGAAGATGGTGCCCTTGTTCTCGCGGATGAGAGTAGCGAGAGCATCTGTATCCATCGGGTTGGGGTGGTAAATCGCCCCGATGGCATTGGCGAGAGGGAACCACAAAGTGATGGTGAACCCGAAGACATGGAAGAAGGGTAGTGATCCGACCACTCGATCTTTGCTGTCTACATCGAAGACCTGTGAGACGCTCCGGACATTGGAAAGGATGTTGTGATGAGTGAGACGGATTCCCTTCGGAGTCCCGGTCGAACCGCTAGAAAACATGATCGATGCATCTGCATCGGGATCATGTGGAACTCCGGCGAGACGATTGAGGAAGAAGGAGGGGAGCAATGCGGTGAGCATTGCGACGACCTTGTCCTTCTTGGTGACTTCTCTCGCGAGCAAACTGGGTAGGTCGATCACTTCGACATCCGGGGCGATCTTCGACAGGTCCAGGTCGATCTTCTTGAGAAAGATATTGGCTGTGATGATCGTTTTCAGTCCGGTCTGCTGGCAGGCAGAGGCGAGAGCATCGGTTCCTGCAGTGAAATTCAGGTTGGTGGCGACCTTTCCCATCACAGCAACAGCGATGTTGCTCGATGCTCCTCCGATCCCCGCAGGTAGCAGCAAGCCGATGTGGGTCTGGTCGGCCAACCGGTGCCTCAGTTTCCGACGCAGGATCAAGACCAGGATCAAGAACTTCCTGTAAGAGATCGACTTGTCCAGTTCGATGGCTGCAATCCGCCGAGGCGCTTTCCTGGCCGAGGTGAGGAAGCGAGTCGCCAGCGTCAGCCCCTCTTGCTTGCGAGAGTCGAGTGCCAGGGCACTCAGCTCTTGTACCGCTTGGCGAACTTGCATCGCGGAGGCGGTCGATTTGAGTGGCTCGCCGATGGCGACGGTAATCGGGTAGGGGATTCGCAACGGTCTCTTGAAGAAGAACCTCTTGCCGCGGAAGGAAAAGATACTGCCCCAGACTCGGTCGAGGTAGATGGGAATGATCGGAACCTCGCCCTTGCTGGCGATTCGTTCCAATCCCTTCGAGAAGGGCAACAAGTTGCCGGTCCGAGAAATCCCTCCCTCGGCAAAGATACACACCAGGTGACCCTTCTTGGCGAGCCTGGCCGCTTCATC
This sequence comes from Planctomycetota bacterium, assembly GCA_018694835.1. Classification (GTDB taxonomy): domain Bacteria; phylum Planctomycetota; class UBA8108; order UBA1146; family UBA1146; genus QNYK01. Next base: position 9,401 of record JABHOG010000056.1, read on the forward strand.
GAGTGAGCGCAGGATCGACCGGGGTCCGTCTTCACTGGAGACGGGGATCGCTCGCATCAATCCGGTGGCAAATCCGATCAACGACTTGCCGCTGAACTGGCGATGAGCAAGGAAGTGGATGAATCTTGGCACCGCAGAGCCGACCAGGAATGGATCGGCGTAGGAGAGGTGATTGGCGACGATCAAGGCCCCGCCACGGCGTGGAATGTTCTTCGATCCGATCACCGTGATTCGATAGAACAGGTGCACGATCAGCCATACGGGGAAGCGCACCGAGATGTGCGGCACGGCGAGGAACACTCCGAGGGTTCCGATCAGTGACAGGGTAGCGAGCACCAGTATCGCTCCCTGCGGATCGAGTCCCAGCAGCCGCTCATTCTGGATCATCTCGAAGACCAGCGCGGAGCCGAAGATGAAGAGGAAGGTGAGTAACTCCTGAGCTCCCTGAATCCGCCCCTTCTCCTTGCCCTGGGCTCGATCTTGCACGTAGGAGGCGAGAGGTACCAGGAACAGACCTCCACCGATTCCCGCCAGTGCCAGAGCGGCGCCGACGCTGGGCAGCGTCTCGTCAACGTAGGGGACCAGGCCAAAGCCGACCGTCATCATGAATCCACCGATGGGGACGATGCCGATCTCGATGTGATCGCCAGAGAGTCGGCTCGCCAGCAAGCTTCCGAGGGCAATGCCACCTGCGACGAAGAAGAACAGGCTCGAGCCATCCCCGGGAAGTTGAAGGACCACCCGACCGAACTCGTTGAGTACCGAGAGCGCCAGGGCTCCGATCAGGAAGAACCAGCTGGTGGCGATGACCGCGCCAAACAATGGTCGATCTCCGAAGAGGTGTTTGATCTCGGCGATGCCAGAGACTGGATTCCAGTTGAGGTTGCGTTGAGGATCTGCGGCACTTTTGCCCCTGGCGATCTTTCTCGAGATGAGCCAGCCGATCAGCGCCACCGAGATGAAGAAGAAACCACTCCACCAGTTGGGATGGCCACTCTTGAGATCGTCGGTGGGGTGGAGGTAGGTGAACAGCGCTCCGGCCACCACAACTCCCAGGATGGTCGCGACATTGGTGGTCATGTTGATGATGCCGTTGGCGCGTGTCAGATCCTTCTCCGAAACCATCTCTGGCAGGATCCCGTACTTCGATGGACCGAAGAATGCGCTCTGAGTCCCCATCAAGAAGAGCACCGTCAGCATCGCGATGATCGACAGGTCGGGGTGAATCTCCTGCAGGGCGAAGGCGGCCATCCCCAAGGCCATGGCGAGGATCTCCACCGCCTTGGCGATGACGATGACCCGACGCTTGGGGAAGCGGTCGGCAATCGACCCCCCGAGCACTGCAAAGAGCACGAATGGGAGGGCGAAGACCGCCATCACGGCGGCCTGGGGATCGATCGGCAACCATTCGACGGTGACCCTCGCGGCAATCAGCAGGATGAACTGGCGAAAGACATTGTCGTTGAAGGCGCCGAGCAGCTGGGCACCCGTTAGAGCTTTGAACGAGGAGTGGTTCTTCAGGGACAAGAGGATTCCTCACTTCTGGATGAGAATGGTCATCGGAGTCGCCCAGAGTCTATCGGAGCGGTGGGATGCTGTCAGCCTTGGCTGCGTTGTCCATGTTTGGCACGGAATCTGCATTGGTTCTCATGTTCGCAAACTGGTTCAAAGAAGAGAGGGACTCAAAATGAACAGATTCGATTTCACCACTACCCAGACGGCCGAGAACCACTCCTTTGAGACGGTTGCGCTGCCACACGAATCCTCGGTGAGGGCCTTCGCGATCTCTCTTGCGGGAGATTTCTCGACTGCCGAAGATCTGGTCCAGGACACCTTCATGAGGGCATTCAAGGCCTTTGAGAGGTTCACACCGGGGACCGATTGTCGCTCCTGGTTGTTCAGGATCTGCAAGAATCGCTTCTACGACACCTGTCGTAGCCGTTTACGTAAGCCGCCCCACGAGGACGTAGATCTGGCCCAGCCAGTCTCTCACGACCGTTCCTGGGAGCTGCAAAAGGAACATGAGAGGCTCGAGAATGGCGATCAGCCTCGTCTCGACCTGGTCGGAGACCCGGTGAAGGTGGCGATTCACAACCTTCCCGACGAGTTCCGTGAGCCGCTGTTGATGTGCGACCTGGACGGTCTCGGATACCAGGAGATCGCCAAGATCCTGTCGGTACCGCTGGGAACGATCCGCTCGCGTATTTCCCGGGCGAGAGGCCGTTTACGTGTGGAATTGGTCGATTACGCTCGTGAGAGTGGATTCCCGGTGGATGCGCTGCCCGCCGCCTGAACCGTTAAATTGAACCATCCTTGCCCCCGTACGCTCACGCGTGCGGGGGTTTTTTTGTGTCGATGGGAAAGCGGAGGGGAAGCCGTGGGGACCAGATGCTTCATAATGAAGCACATGCAGTGCGTGATTATGGTGCATTAAAATGAAGCAGTGTTCGTGGGTGATCGACTTGGATACGATCCCAGTCAGGTCAGAAGGGGGTGCAGATGCCGTTCAAAATCCAAGCGGTGGGTATTTTCTGGTGTGGGCTGTTACTGGTCGGGTGCTCCACCACCGGCTCTCACTCGACCCACGACGCAGCGCCAGAGAAAATCCCCGAGCGGCCACATGTCGTGGTGATTCTTGCCGATGACCTGGGCTGGGGAGACCTCGCCGGAAGCACCGAGCAGTCGCGGATCGCCACGCCTCAGCTGGCTCGACTCGCTGCCGAGGGTGTTCGGTTTACCGACGCTCATTCTCCATCTGCGGTGTGTACGCCGACTCGATATGGCCTGCTGACCGGCAGGTACGCCTGGCGATCATCGATGAAGCAGGGGGTACTCGGGGGGCGTTCCCCGGCTCTGATCGAGCCGTCTCGTGTGACTCTTCCATCGGTGATGCAGGAGGCGGGATATCGCACATCGGGAGCGGGCAAGTGGCATCTGGGTTTGCAGTCGCAGGGGTCGACCGACTACAGCTTGCCGCTGATCCCCGGTCCCACGACCGCCGGATTTCAACGCTGGTGGGGAATCCCCGCCAGCCTCGACATGGCTCCCTACCTCTACTTCGAGGATGACCATGCGGTGGCGCAGCCGACCGAGAAGATCGAGGCGAGTGGTCAGGCTCGTCACGGCGGCAAAGGGTTCTGGCGAGGAGGCGCAATTGCACCGGGCTTTCGACACGACCAGGTGCTGCCCGATACCGCAGCGCGAGCGGTGGCGGAGATCGAGCGCCATCACCAGCTCGACACGACCGATCCGCTCTTTCTCTACGTCGCTCTCTCTGCACCTCACACGCCGTGGTTGCCCGCCAGAAATTTCCAGGGCAACGAGGGAGCCGGGGTTTACGGGTCGTTTGTGGCCCATGTCGATGCGGTGGTGGGAGAGATCCTCGATGCCCTCGATCGCACATCGATGGCGGATGATACCCTGCTCTTCTTTACCAGTGACAACGGCGCCCACTGGACCCCCGACGATGAGAAAAAGTATCCGCATCGTGCCAATGGAGCGTGGCGCGGACAGAAGGCGGATATCCATGAGGGAGGGCATAGGGTCCCACTGCTGGTGCGTTGGCCCCGTCGCATCGATGGACAGCGGCTCGGTCAGTCCGATTCAAATTTGGTGGGGTTGACCGATCTGATGCCGACGATTGCCGAGGCGGTCGGTGCACCGATTCCGAAGGGCGCAGCGCCGGACGGGATCAGTTTTCTGGATGCCATCCTGAACGGGGATGCGGGCCAGCGGCAGAGCATCGTTCATCACTCCTTGCACGGCATGTTTGCGATTCGATCGGGAGAGTGGAAATGGATCGAGGGGCTCGGCAGTGGCGGGTTCACCCGGCCGAGGCAGTTGAAGCCGGAACCCGGGGAGCCATCCGGGCAGTTGTACCACCTGCGGGAAGATCCTTCTGAACAGGTGAATCGGGCGGCAGGGGAGCCTGCAGTGGTCGAGCGCCTTCAGCGGCAACTCGATGCGGTTCGTAATCGGATCACACCTTGATGAGGAGTTCGGATTGAAACGCCGTGCGGTCGATCGAGAGCATCGTCAGCGAAGTCGTCGAGTGCGACTCTTCTGCGCCCTTCATCCGGATCGGCTGAGTGCAGGTGAATTGCTCGAAGCGCTGGGGGCGGCGGAAGATCTCCCTCCACACCGACTCATGCCGGAACATCAGATTCACATGACGATGGTGTTCATCGGAGATGTCGATCTGGCGGATGTTGCGGAGATCAAGGAATCGGTGGAGCGGGCCGCGGCAGCGGTCGAGCCGATCTGCTGGTCTCCTGATCGGATCGGTACCCTTCCCGATCGTGGTCAGGTGAGGACCGTGGCGGTAAAGGGGCCCACCAGTAATGCTCTCGAGGAGTTGCATCGTCGACTCACACAGCGACTGGTTCGGCACCAGAAGAGTCGGCCATTTCTTCCTCACATGACCTTGGCGCGATTGACGCCCCCTTGCGATATCGGTGGCTGGGATCGACCACTTGAGGTTCCACAGTTCACCTTTGATACGGTTCAACTGGTGCAAAGTCGGCTTCTTCCCACCGGAGCGGACCACAAGCAATTGATGACGGCGTCTCTGCGGTCCCGTTGAACTCTCATCGACAGGGATTCGATTGGCCAAGCCCTCGGGGGAGACTTATCCTGAAGTTCCTGAAGATTTTGGAATCCTGTGGAGCCTTCTGCAGGGAGACAGCGAGATGTGGAAGTGGGAAACGGATGAGAGTCTTTTCAAGAATGACGATGATGGCCAAGGGGCTATGGGTGTTGCTGGGAATCGTCGCCATCCTGACTCCGTATGGCAACTTGTCTGGACAGGCCCCCATCTGGCTCGAGTGGCAAAGAGTCAGCGACACCAACATCCTGGCCGATCCAAGCCTTGGCCAGGCCGATGTCGAGGAGAAGGATTTCGCCACTGCTGATTTTGATCTCGATGGCGATATCGATCTGATCTGTGTCCGGAAACTGCCCTATACCACCTTCGGGTCGAGAGCCAATGTACTGTTTCTCAATGTCGATGGAGTGATGACGGATCAGACGCTGGAACTGGCGCCGGATCTGGCGATCCCCGACAACTCTCGCGATGTGCAGGTGGGTGAATTCAACGGCGATCTGTGGCCCGATCTGATCGTGGCCAATGCCGGTAATGATGGCAGTAACGGACAGCAGCCGCGAATCTTCATCAATCTCGGGAATGATCCTGGTGGCGCCTGGCTCGGCCTCGAGGAGCAAGCGAGTCGCCTTCCACTGCTGGTATCTTCCGGTGGAGCGGAGCCCAACGCCTGTGCCGTGGGTGTCGGGGACCTGACCGGCAATGGTGTCGATGACATCTACCTGGTGGATTACAACAATTCGGTCGAGGATCGCCTGCTGATCAATGATGGAACCGGCAACTTTTCCGACGAGACCTCGACGATGCCATCGGGCTTCATCAATTCAAACTTTGCCACCGGTGGTCAGATCAAAGATGTCAACGGAGATGGCTGGCCAGACATCATCAAGAACACCACTCCAGATGTTCGCATCGCTTACAACCAGGGAGCGGCATCCTTTGGAGTTACCCAGGAGTTGAATGTCAGTTCCTGTTACCACTTTGATCTGGGAGACATCGACGGAGACGGTCGTCAGGATGTTTTTGCGGTACAGGATCCGCAGGACCAGGTCTTGCTCAATGATTCAGCCCCGGGTGAGATTCCCGTCAACTGGGTGAATACTCCGATTGGCACCAGCCCTCTGACCGGCGGTTTTGGTGGAAACACCTACATCGTCGACCTCGACAATGACGGCGACAACGATGTGGTGGTCACCGATGTCGATACCGATATCCCGAGTTGCAGTCGTCGGATGGCATTCCTTCGAAATGACGGAGCGAATCCGCCCCTGCTGGAAGATCCCTACCCCTCTGGACAGTGGACTGAAGCGCATCACACCGGCACCTATGATGTGGCGATCGCTGATTTCAACGGCGACGGCACACCCGATATGTGGGTCGGACATTGCGCCGGCAATGACCTTTACCTGCAGATCTCCAATGTTCCGGATGTGCTTCCTCCGTCACAGTTGGTCTGTGATCAACAGATGCTGGATGTCACCCTCAGCTGGAATCCGGGAGAGAGTTACGACACGGTGAAGATTCGTCGAGACGGGCTACTGATCGCCGAGATTCCCGGTGGTGAGACTTCCTTTGAGGATCTAGCGCCGGGTTCAGGTCAGCACTCCTACACGCTGGTTGCTGCGGTGGGAGCGGATCAGTCGCCTCAGGTTTCCTGTGTGGTCAATGTCAGTCTGGTCGAGCCTGTGCTGAATCTGTCGTGTCAGCAGGTCGAAGAAGATGTGCAGTTGCAGTGGCAGAACCAGCAGGCAGTGACCGGTGATCCTTACCAGCAGATTCGCGTGCTGAGAAATGGGCTGGAACTGGCGATCTTGCCGGGAGAGAGCGATAGCTATGTCGATCTGGCATCTGATTATGGCATCGCCGCATTCATGATCATTCCTGTGGCCATCGGCAACGAGGCGGAGGCGGCATTGTGTACATTGCAAATCTTGCCCACCGATGTCTCTGATCTGGTGATCGGCTTTTTCGATGATGACAACGGTTCAACAGATTCGGTGCCGGCGATCGTTCAGGGGCTCGAAGACAATTCACTCTTTGCTCTTTCTACCGAGGTCGATGATCTCTCGGAGTTGCTGTCTCAGGGATTGCTGCTCGAGGCGTTCGATCGGATCTGGGTGGAAGTGGGGATGTATCCCAATAACCACATGCTGACCGCCGATGAGGGCCAGATCCTTGCCGATTACGTTGTCGGAGGAGGCCAGTTGTACCTCAGCGGTGGAGATACCTTCTGCTTTGATCCCGACACCTCGATTCAGGATCTGGTCGGGTTTGCCGGGTGTAGCGACGGCGGAGGTTCGGTGGGAGAGATCTCCGCCATCGTCTCGCCGAGTTGCGGCATGCAGAACTTCGATCAGGTGGTGCCTTACGATGGAGAGGCCAACTACGTCGATCAATTGCAGCCGGTGACCACTGGAGAGGAGATTCTCTTTGCCAGTGACGGATTTACCTGCGGTGTGATCAATCATGTCGGTGAGAGTGGAGCAGTGATCTCCCAGTCGGTTGAGATGGGGGGGATCGGAGAGAATCACGATCGCAAGGAATTGATCGCGCGCTACATCAGTTGCCTTCCGATGGAACCACCGGTGGCAGCCTTCGACTTTTCGCCCGCATCGGGGCCAGCACCATTGACGGTCGAATTCGAGAACTTGAGCAGTGGGCAAATCGATGAGCAGTTGTGGTTGTTTGGCGATGGTTCTGACAGCCCGTCCGATTCCCCGCAGCACCTGTATTCGGAACCAGGGAGTTACTCGGTGACACTCACGGTCAGCGGACCCGGTGGAGTCGATCAATTCGAGTGGATCGATATCATCCTGGTCACCGATGGGCTGCCGGGATTCACCCGTGGAGATGCGAATCAAGATCAGACCATCGACATCGCCGATGGAGTGGCGATCCTCAGTTATCTCTTCAGCGGGGGGGGAGATGGTGGTTGTCTTTCGACCATCGATGCCAACGACGACGCGATGGCCAACGTGGCGGATGCGGTGACGGTCCTCGATCATCTCTTTTCGGGAGGAGGGCCGCTCCCGGCACCTTTTCCAGGATGTGGAGTGGACCCCAGTCCCGATTCACTCCCCTGTTCCAATCCTTCCTGCCCTTGAGAAGCTCTGCATCACGCCGCTGGATCAGGATCAGGGCGAGGGTCGGCCAGATCCGAGGATGCGGTAGAATGGAACCAGTGGCATGGAGAGGACCCCCGGCATGATCCACTCGAGTTCTACCCCGATGAATCGTGTGCTGCCGTGGATCACTGCGTGTGCCGTGATCCTTGGACTGTATCTCTCGACACCTGCGGCTGCACAGGTGGGCCCGGGAGATATCCTGGCACCGCTTCCGCCGATGCCGGAGCCACCAGAAAACCCTCTGACTGCTGAAAAAGCTCTGCTCGGTAAGTTTCTCTTCTGGGAAGAGCAACTCTCTCACGACAACTCGACATCCTGCGGAACTTGCCACCTCTCCGAGGCGGGGGGGTCGGACGCCAGGGTCGGCCTTCCTCGATCGATCCATCCGGGATTTGACGGTTTGTTTGGAACCGAAGATGACGTGGCCGGCTCGATCGGTGTGGTGTTGCAGGCGTGTGGAGGATCACCTCTCGACGACGGTGTCTTCTTTCCCCAGCGTCAGGTGACAGCGAGACGATCTCAATCGACCATCGGAGCTGGCTATCATCCGACCCTGTTCTGGGATGGGCGTGCCGGGCCAGAGTTCACCGACCCTGAAACTGGATTGGTGTTGATTCCATCTGGCGGTGCACTGGAAGCACAGGCGGTGGGTCCCATCATCTCCATGGTGGAGATGGGTTGCGATACGAGGGACTGGGATGGCGTCCGGCAGAAATTGATCTCAGTGACGCCGCTGGCTCTGGCGACCAATCTTCCCGACGACTTGATCGATGGATTGCTCCAGTTCGTCAACTATGAAGGACTGTTCCAGAACGCTTTCGGAGATGCGCAGATCACCGCCGCCAGGATCGCATTCGCCATCGCCAGTTATGAACGAACCCTGATACCCGATCGCACTCCCTTCGATCTGTTCAATCAGGGAATCAGCGACGCGATGACCGAACCTCAGCAGCTGGGATTGCTACTCTTTGCCGATAACTGCCTGCCTTGCCACGAGACGCCAGCGCTGGGCGATGGATCCTTCCGCTTCATCGGAGTGCGTCCACCCTTCGAGGATGTCGGTCACTTTGCCGTCAGCGGAGATGATGAGGACATCGGCAAGTTCAAGTCGCCATCACTTCGAAATGTCGGTCTTCGAGCACCCTATTTCCACAATGGCGGCAAGGCGACCCTCGACGATGTGCTGGCGTTCTACAATGGCGGCGGAGATTTCACACCCAACGATCCGCTGCTCGATCCGCCGATGGATCTGCCCAACACTGAATTGAGCCAGTTGAAGGACTTCCTCGAAAATGGCCTGACCGATCCGAGAGTGGAGTTCGGCTTGCCTCCCTTCGATCATCCGACGATGCAGCCCTTCTTTGTTCGTGGCGATACCAATGTCGATGGAGCGGTGGATATCTCCGATGCCGTCGCCTCGTTGCAGTTTCTGTTCAGCGGAGGAACCATCTCCTGTGAAGATGCCACCGATGCCAATGACGATGGTGCTCTCGACATCGCCGACCCGGTCGCAGTTCTGGGTCGCCTCTTCATCGGAGCGGCTCCGTTGCCACTTCCTGGCGACAACTCCTTTGGCCCCGATCCCACCGTCGATTCGTTGATGTGTCTCGACTAGACCGAGACTCGGTCGTCACCTTATCGTCACCTTGGCCGCTCATTGTCCTGACATCATCGGGGTGCTAGAGTCGGTTCCCGTCATGGGTATACCCTTCTTCTCATCGAATCCGCTGCCGAAGTGGTCCCCCATCGGGCTATTGATCGGGCTGCTGATCTGGCCCATCGGTGGTTTGTTTGGCAGTACTCATCTTGCTGGTTTTGACGAAACCAAGCTTCCCATCGACTTCTCCGATCAGGTCAGACCGATCCTCTCTCAGCACTGCTTTGCCTGTCACGGTCCCGACCAGAAATCACGCAAGGCAGGATTGAGTCTGCTCGATGAAGTGTCGGCCACCCGCACCCTTGAATCGGGATACCGGGCGATCGTTGCCGGGAATCGTGAGGAGAGTGAACTGTGGCTTCGCATCACCTCGCCGGAAGATCCGATGCCGCCGAGCAAGGAACACGATGAACTGAGTTCCGAGCAGGTCGAGATCCTCGGGAGATGGATCGATGAGGGCGCCAATTTCGCCCCGCACTGGGCCTACATCACCCCTCTGCCGACAGCGGTTCCCGATTCCAAGGAACCGTGGCCCACCTCGACCATCGACCACTACATCCTGAATCGATGGGGACCAGCGGGCCTGGTGCCGGCAGCGGACGCCGATCCCACCACGCTGATTCGTCGCCTCCATCTGGATCTGTCGGGTTTGCCTCCGGCAGCCGAAGATGTGGATCGGTTCATCTCCGACGGGGGAGACGATGCCTATCTGGAGGAAGTCGATCGCTTACTCGCGAGTCGCCATTTCGGTGAACGGTTCGCGAGCTTCTGGCTCGACCTGGTGCGCTACGCCGACACCGTGGGCTACCACGGAGATCAGGAGCATCACAGCTGGCTCTATCGAGACTGGGTCATCGGAGCTTTCAATTCGAACCTGCCGTTTGACCAGTTCACCATCGAACAGATCGCTGGTGATCTACTCGACCAACCCGATCAGGATCAACTGGTGGCCACCGGCTACAACCGTCTGCTTCAGACTACCCACGAGGGAGGGCTGCAGCTGATGGAATACCGTTCGATCTACATGGCGGATCGGATTCGCAATCTGTCGGAGACGTGGCTGGGGGGAACCCTCGGTTGTGCGCAGTGCCACGATCACAAGTATGACCCCTACACCACTCGAGATTACTACTCCTTCGGAGCCTTCTTCGCAGACATCGATGATGAGGAGCATCTGAGGAATCCTTACGGAGGATTGAACACCACACCCACTCGAAGAAAGCCAGAGATGCGCGTGATGACCGATGAGAGTCGCCAGCAGCAGATACAGCTGGAGCAACGCATCGAACAGGCCGAGCGGGAGGTCCAGCAGGCGCTCGAGGGGCTCCCTGCAGAACAGCCGCAGTGGGAGCAGCAGCTGATCAGCCAGATCGAGTCGGGAGAAAAGCAACCGTACCTGTGGATCGATGATGTGAAAGACACCGGCGGAAAATCCAGCGGCAGTTGGAATTTCGTCGAGGAAGATGGAGTTGCCGCGTACAGCGGCAAACTCTATCGCAAGCAGAGCAGTGACGGATTGGTTCAGCATTACACCGTAGGGACCACCGACAAGAAGATCATCGTCGGCGAGGGAGATCTGCTGTTTGCCTGGGTTTATCAGTTGTCGGCATCGCCACCGACCGCATTGATGCTGCAGTGCAACATCGATGGAGACTGGGAACACCGTGCGGTATGGGGCTCCGATGACATCGTCTACGGTCGCAAAACGACCAGCGATGCCGCCTATCAGAGAATCGGCCCGTTACCCGCTGTGGGGGAATGGGTGCGGATCGAGGTGCCCTTCGAGTCGCTTGGCCTGAAGCCAGGATCGGTGGTCAGCGGAGTCGCCTTCACGCAGTACGGCGGTACCGTTTACTGGGATCTGTGCGGCAGTGAGAGGGCGACCGCCGCTCCGGCTCCGGTGATCGAGGTGTTGAGCATCGCACCGGCGCAGAGAACCGTTGCTCAGCGTCAACTGCTCCGTCAGTTTCATGGCGATCAATCCCCGACGGTGTTGGAACTTCGTGGTCCACTGACCCGCCTGAAGGAACAGGCGTCGATGTTTTCGGAGTCGTTACCACTGGCGCTCTATACCCGCAGTCTGGCTGAGCCACGCATCGTCCGGATCCAACAGAGAGGCAACTGGCTCGATGAGGAGGGCGAAATTGTCGAACCTGCGGTGCCGGCATTCCTCGGCAGCCTCGAGACCGAGCAGCGGGCCACGCGACTGGATCTAGCACGGTGGCTGGTGCGCCCCGAATCGCAAGGGGGTGTCGCTGGACTGACCGCGCGGGTACTGGTCAACCGTGTCTGGGCACAACTCTTCGGCGGTGGACTCTGTCCTTCGGTCGAGGACTTTGGCGGACAGGGGAGACCGGTGACTCATCCGGAATTGCTCGATGCTCTGGCCATCGAGTTCATCGAATCTGGCTGGGATCTCAAGGCGCTGATCCGCAAGATGGTACGGTCTCGAACCTACCGACAGTCTTCGATTCCCGCGGCGCGTGCGGTGGAGATCGACCCGGAAAATCTGCTCTTTTCTCACCAGGCGCGCTATCGGATGCCGGCAGAGATGGTGCGCGATGCTTCGCTCAAGATCAGTGGATTGCTGGTCGATCAACTGGGAGGGCCGGCAGTCAAGCCACCACAGCCTCCTCACTACTACCGTCACCTGAACTTTCCGCCACGCCGATATCGACCCGATACCGGTTCCCAACAGTGGCGCAGAGGGGTTTATCTTCACTGGCAGCGGCAATACTTGCATCCGATGCTGCTCGCCTTCGATGCACCCACTCGTGAGAACTGTACCGCCCGAAGGAATCGATCGAATTCACCGATGGCCGCCCTGGTGTTGCTGAACGACCCGGTCTTCGTCGAGGCGGCTCGTTCCTTTGCCCGGCGCATCATCGGTTGGCGGCAACAGTTCCTTGAAGGCGATACACAAGTTCGAGGTGTTGCAGAATTTGAAGAAGCCGATCACGCAGCGATTGCCTTTGCCATCGAGCAAGCAGTATCGCGAGAAGCTCAATCGCGAGAGATCGAGATCCTGTACAACTTGCTGGAATCGTCACGCAAGCACTTCGACCAGCAACCCGCATTGGCCGACCAGTTCCAGGGAATGAACTCGTCCGACGTCGGCGGAGATGGTATTGAAGCGGTGACACTGGCGGCCTGGAGTGAGGTGTCCCGTGCGATCCTCAACCTGCATGAAACGTTGACCCGTGAGTGAATCTCAAGCGCAGTTTCTGCAGCAACTCCACCAGTTAAATCGAAGGCAGTTTCTCGGCTCGCTGTCGCTGGGAATCGGCGCGGCTGCGCTCAGTCAGTGGTGGCCCACCGATGTCGCGGGAGCGGCTGCACTCCCCTTGAACCCATCGTTGGGTGTTCCACTGGCGCGGGCCAAGAGGGTCATTTTTCTCAGCATGGCGGGTGGACCGAGCCACCTCGAAACCTTCGATGAAAAACCTAAATTGGCTCAGCTCGATGGCCAGCCGATGCCGGAGTCCTACACCAAGGGAATGCCGATCGCTCAGCTGCAGGGCAAGCCTTTGAAGTGTCTTGGACCGAGAGCGGGGTTCCAACGCTACGGCGAAAGCGGCCAGTGGATCAGCGATTATCTGCCACACATCGGTACCGTCGCCGATGACATCGCCATCGTGAAATCGATGGTGACCGAGCAGATCAATCATGATCCGGCACACACCTTCATGAATACCGGGTCCATCATCACGAATCGGCCCAGCATGGGTTCATGGATCAACTACGGACTCGGTTCGGTGGGTGAGAATCTGCCAGGATTCGTGGTGTTGACCAGTGTCGGTGGAAGGAATCCACAACCGATCGCCGCCCGGCAGTGGTCCAGTGGTTTCCTGCCGAGCAATCTGGGAGGCGTGGAGTTTCATTCCAAGGGGGATCCGGTTCACTTCGTGAGCAATCCTGCTGGCATCACTCGTGATCGTCAGCATCACCTGATCGAGGCGGTCAGAGATCTCGATCGGATGCGCGCCAGTGACAGGGCCGATCCGGAGGTCGAGGCACGAATCTCCCAGTATGAACTGGCATTTCGCATGCAGGTCTCGGTCCCCGAGTTGATGGATATCTCCGATGAATCCCCCGAGACGCTGGCGATGTACGGGGCGGTGCCCGGCGATGGTTCCTACGCCAGTAACTGCCTGCTGGCACGTCGCCTTGCGCAGCGGGGAGTACGTTTCATTCACCTCTACCACCGCGGTTGGGATCACCACGGTGGTCTCAAGCAGTACATGAAGACCTGCTGCAACCTGTGCGATCAGCCGACAGCGGCATTGATCCAGGATCTCAAGAACAAGGGGATGCTCGATGACACACTGATCGTCTGGGGTGGGGAGTTTGGTCGGACTCCGATGTCACAGGGTGGCGGGGATGATCCGGGGAGAGATCACCACATCAAGGGCTTCTCGATGTTCCTCGCCGGAGGGGGAATCAAGGGTGGTGTGACTCACGGAAAAACCGATGACCTCGGCTACAATGCGGTCGAGGATGTGGTTCATGTGAGAGATCTACACGCCACGATGCTGCATCTACTGGGGATCGATCATCGGAGACTGTCGGTGCAATATCAGGGGCTCGATGTGAAGCTCACCGGAGTCGAGAAAGCGCGGGTGGTGAAAGAGATCCTCGCCTGAGAATCTCCTTCACCACCGCATCTCCCATCCAACTCAGTAGCGTGGATTCAGATCGACCGGCATCCTCGCCTCGACGGTGAAGCCACTGCTGGGGGAGGAATCGAGCAATCGAGCGACATACGGACTCAGATCGACTCCGGCTGCCGCAAGAATGCGCAGGGCAGGGAAATCGATCATGCTGCGAATCGCTTCATCGCCGCCACCCAGCAGCATCTTGAAGATGTCGAGCGGATCCGCCGGGCCAGGACGGTGAACCAGATTCGAGTCGGCACCGAGACCTGCCTCCCGACGGGCATGAGCCACCGCGTCATCGAGACTTCCGATGGCATCGACGAGACCCAGATCCAGAGCCTGTTGGCCCGACCATACTCGCCCTCCGGCGATGGAGCGGACACGGCCAGGTTCCATTTCACGACTCTCGGCGACTCGGGCGATGAAATCATCGTAGACGTCATCGACGGTGGCCTGAAGTCGATCGATCTGATCGGCATTCCACGGGCGATCGGGAAGCATCATCATCGCCGCATCGTCGAGTGCGACGGGGTCGATGTGAACTCCGAATCGTTTCAGTGCTGGGCCGAAGGAGAGCTTCATGCCGAAGACTCCGATGGAGCCGGTGATGGTTCCCTCCGAGGCATAGATGGGGCGACCGGTACAGGTGATCCAGTAGCCGCCGCTGGCGGCCAAATTCCCCATCGAATAGACGATCGGCTTCTTGCGAGCGAGGTTCTCCAGCGCCACGCGGATCACTTCACTGGCCGTAGCAGATCCGCCAGGAGAGTCGACGCGTACCACGACTGCCGCGACTGAATCGTCGTCGGCGAGGGCATTGATCTCGTTGGCGGAAGGTTCACTGACCATCGATCCAGCAGTGGCGGTATCGCCATCGACGATCTGGCCCGCCAGATGCAGCACCACGACAGAGTTTTCAGGAATGCTCTTCTGACGTTTCTGACTGAACAACTCCGTGAAGATCTGAATCGGATTGAAGGGCGTATTCCGCTTCTTGCGTGCTCGTTTCCAATCGACGGTACTGTCGAGGATCAGTTCGATGGTCTCCTCGATGGTGCCATGGTCCGCCAGTGCATCGACCATGCCCTGATTCAGTGCTTGCTCGGGGGTGAAGATGCGTAACTTCTGCAGGTCGCGGACCTTATTGGCGTCGATGCTGCGTCCGGAGGCGATCTGGTGGACGACGAACTGGTTGAGCGATTCGAGCATCGCCATGTAATGGTCGCGCAGGTGATCACTCATCTGGGGAAGCATGTAGGGCTCGACGGCACCCTTGAAATCGCCGACGCGGATCACGCTCGCCTCGACTCCGAACAGATCCATCGCTGTCTTGAAGTGGATTGGCATCAGCGCTGGAGAGTGGAAATCGAGGCCACCGGTACGTGTCATGATGACACTGTTGCAACTCGATGCGACGGTGAGCAGGCCGCTGTTTCCATTTTCAATCCAGGCGATGCACTTCTTGCCTGCAGCCCGGGCATTTTCGATGGCAGAACAGAGTCGACTGATCTGGGGAATGGTGAAGGCGGTTCCATCTCCGAGATCGAGAGCGAGAACATCGATCTCTTCATTTGTGGTGGCATCCGAGAGCGCGCCCATCAGGTCGGGGAAGGAACGCTTCGGGCCGCCTCCTCCCATCAACAGGGTGTTGATGTCGAGGGCTTCTCCTGCATCGGGCTGGTCGTTCCAGCTGCCTTCCAGGACGAATAGACGAACCGTGGCGCTCGCCTGGTTGTCTGCTTCATCGGTGTTGTGGAAAGTCGACCCAGGCAGCATCAGTACTGCCGAAAGGACCAGTGCAATGGATTGAATCATCTTGACCTACTCTTTCTCTGTCAGATTTTGAATCCGCGATGATAATCGGGATGAGAGGCGGGGACTACAGCATATTGAGAGGCATGGTCCGTTCTTACGCTGTATCCTGCAGGGAACACCGCATCGGGGCATTCGTGTCCCTTGTCGGTAGAAAGAGAGTCTCGATGCAGAAGTATTCGATGCAGAAGTTCTCGGCCCTGAGATGGCTGACCACTTTATGTGTTCTTCTGGTTTGCTCGGTGTCACAGGCACAGGGTTCTGAAGAGATGGAAAAGCGATACCAGGAGAAGCGCGCCAAGAAGTTCGTGCAGAAGATTGAATGGATCACTTCACTCGATCAGGCGAAAGCCATCTCGAAGCAGAAGAACCTGCCGATCCTCGCCTACTTCACCCGATCTTATGCGCCCTGAGGCCCCTGTGATTTCATGGAGGGGGGTCCCCTTCTATCGGACTGGTGGGTCAAGGAGAGCAAGAAGTTCGTTCCATACCTCAACATCTCGGCGCAGCTGGAAGACAAGCCGGATCAGAAACTGATGCGCGAATATGACCTGAGAGGATTTCCCTCCTTCATCTTCCTCGATGATGCAGGGCTGTTGCTCTTCGGTAGGGAGCCTTACTGGCGCCCCGATTCGTTGGCGTCGCTCGGCCAGGGTCTGAACCAGGTGGAAGTTCTGTTCCAGCTGAGAAAACAGGTCCAGGAGAATCCTCAAGACTCGATTGCACGAGCTCGATTGACCTTGATCGAGGGATTGCTCGATCCGTCACGAGTGGATGTGGCCCGGATGGATGCCGCAGCCAAGGTCGAGGGAGTTCCCGAGGAACTGGTCGAAGAATGGTCCATGACCAGGATCGATGCGAAGTTCCTCAGCATCTTTGAGCCGTATCGCTCGGCATATCAGAACAAGTCAGCCGATCGTGAGGCGAAAAAATCCGCTGCCATCGAGGGCTGTTACCGGATGTGGGTTGCAGGAGAGAAACTGGATTCTACATCCGGTACCTTTCGACCATTCCTGGTGCTCTCCTTCGACGGTGCTCTCGCTGCCAGGGATGCGTTTATCGCTGAAGATTGCCTGGCGCTGTACGAGGAGTTGTTTGGAGCTCACGACCGATTCCTCAAGGGGATGAAGGTTCGATTGGCCAAGATGGTGGCCTCCTCGAAGAAGGTCGAGGTGTGATTAATCGGTGGCAGCGGGGAATAGCCCCGCCTTCTTCAGCATCGATTCCCAGCGCGCCTTCTGCCCCGGATCGAAGCGTGCACTGAGGTGGATCCCATCGTCGAGGAAATCCTCCTGATCGACCGCCGCCATCGAGTGCAATTTTGCCGCCAGATCCGATCGGGAGTGAGGCAACATGTAAGTGCCGGACTCCTGGCGTTCGTGAGTGATCTCTAGCACCCGTTCCA
>JABHOG010000057.1 GCA_018694835.1 Planctomycetota bacterium
ACATCATTAGTAAGCCGTTTGTAGTCTCGAATACCGTTCGTAAATCCAGATGCCTCAAAACCGCCAATAGAAATCGTTTGTGCCACCCATGTAAATAACCAAAGACGTCGCAGCCAGGCGGGACCGAAGTAAAGGCTGGTGTATTTTTTCTAATATACGAATATGCTTGTTAGCGACAAGGTGCGCAGGATTTAACGACAATACTAAGAATACAAGTATAACAAAAAGGTCTATTGCTGCTCACGGGCCTGATACGCCTCGATCCTTTGATGAGGGTCTCGGGAGACGCTTCCGCGATCATCCGGAACCTGGTACTGCAGCGCCAGCTTCTCCAGTTCCTTCTCCAGTTTCTCGCGTGTCGCTGCGTGGGCCGGGTCATCGGCGATGTTCTTCATCTCCTGTGGGTCTTCCTGCAGGTCGTACATCTCCCACTCACCCAGATTGTAGAAGTGGATCAACTTGTAGCGCTCGGTGCAAACACCGCGGTGACGTCGCACCATGTGAGCGGTGCGCTGGTTCTCCAGGTACTCGTAATACTGGTAGTAGAGACTCTCTCGCCAGTCATCCGGCTTATTACCGAGCAGCAGCGGCACCAGGCTTACCCCTTGCATCTCTTGCACCGATGAGTCCTTCGCTGAAACCCCCGCAAGATCGAGAAAGGTCTGGGCATAGTCGAGATTACTGACCAGGCTTTCCTCGACGGAGCCGGCATCGACGACACCGGGCCAGCGCACAATCAGTGGCGTCTTGTAACACTCTTCATACATGAAGCGCTTGTCGAACCAGCCATGTTCACCGAGGAAGAATCCCTGGTCCGACGAGTAGATCACTACAGTTTCCCGGCTCAGGTCCAGTTCATCGAGGGTCGAAAGCATGCGGCCGATGTTGTCGTCGACCGCCTGGATACAGCGCAGGTAATCCTTGAGATAGCGCTGGTACTTCCACCGGACCAGATCGTCGCCAGTCAACTTGAGTTGCTTCAGTTCGGCATTCTTCGGCTGGTAGGCAGCATTCCAGATCGCCGTCTGCGCCTCGTCGAGACCACGCTGTGGGACCAATTTGAGGTCGTTCTTGGTCAGGGTGGTGGCGATCTCCATATCCTGGATCCGTGCGGCGGTACCCCTGCCACTGTAATCATCGAAGAGGTTGTCCGGTTCTGCGATGTCGATGTTGTCGAACCGATCGAGGTAGCGTGGGGGAGGCTGCCAGTGACGGTGGGGGGCCTTGTGCTGGACCATCATCATGAAGGGTTGATCGCCATTGCGCCCCTCTTTGAGCCAGTCGAGGGCCAGGTCGGTGATGATATCGGTGGTGTAACCGGAATGTTTGCGGTCGGCATGGCCCTCCTCGTTGTCGGATGGACTACGCATCATCGGATTGTAATAGGGGCCCTGACCGAGCAGGCGTTCGTAATGATCGAACCCGGTCGGTTCGGTTTTCAGGTGCCACTTGCCAAAGATGGCGGTCTGGTAGCCGGCCCTTTGTAGCAGTTTTGGGAAAGTCATCTGCGAGCCATCGAACAGTTCTGCGTTGGTCAGTACGCCGTTGAGGTGACTGTGCTTTCCGGTCAGGATCACCGCCCGGCTCGGTGCACAGATGGAGTTGGTGACGCCACAACGACGAAACATCATGCCGTCTGCAGCGAGTTGGTCGAGGTTGGGAGTGATGTCTGCGGGAAAGCGGCTGCCATAGGCACCGATGGCATGGGAAGCATGGTCATCGGTGAAGATGAAGAGGATGTTGGGGGCCTTGGCAGGTCGCTCTGGATTGCTGGACGCTGGATCGCTGTGTCGATCGATTCCCGCCCCCGCACAGCCAGCCAGCAACAGCGATAGCCAGCTCACCAGAACCCCAAGAGTGGACAGAGATGGGCAAGTATTAGTCATCGTGGTTCCCTTCAGTAACAGGAGGGTCAGCATATCCTCACGCGGGTACGGTCGCACCTGAGGAGTCGAACCACCGCTAGAATTAATGAGTTCCTCTCCGAGCCTACGGGTTCGTTTTCATGCGTCGATCGGACCTGGTGTCGGGGATATACTGAGGAGGCTCGATTCTGAGTTCAGATCGAAGGCATGACGAGGAAGGTTGGGTTCACAGATGTTGAAATTCCACAGGATCATCGCATTGGCACTGCTCCTTTTACTGGGGCTGCCACTCGCGACGCTGCTTCCGCTCGAAACGCGGCTTCAGCTCCTTGCGGACGAGCCGCTCGATACTCCCGCGGGCGGCAAAAAGGAAGTCCAGTTCGTGCTGCTGGAAGAGGAACGCTCCCGCATCCTGGATCTGTTCCAGGCGACTGGCGAAAAGATCAGTCCCAACGGCACACTCGAACTGATCTACGACTTTACCTCGAAGAATGAGATCCTCGGTGAGGACTGGTCGCCGATTCCGACCAACCCGTTTGGACGCATCGGTCAGCCGGTTCGCTGGACCCGTGGTGGCGAGGGAGGAGTGGTAGGAGTTGCCGGAGGCATTTATATGGCGGACAAGGGGCAGTGGTTTCATCGGGCTGTCTGGAAACCACAGGTCAAGGTGGAATCGACCTTTTACTCCTTCTGTGGTGGCAGCGTGGGGGACATGGTTGCTGCGACCTATGGATGGACCAAGGGTTTGCGGCGGCGAGTCGGCAGCAACCTCGGCAGCCAGGTGATGAGGATTTCTGGTGTCAAACCGGCGGGCGGGATCGGCAAGCCTTCAGAGATCATCTTTCGTGAGCCGGTGAATTTCGGGTTCGAACTGAAAGATGGCCAGTTCAGTGCTCAGCGAGGGGGACGCACCCAGCAACAATCGAGCAGCAGCAAGTTTCTCAAGAAGCTCGACAGCGGACAGGTGGGATTTGTCTGGAATGGCAATATTCGCTGCTGCATCACCAAGGTGACCCTCCGTGGCCAGCTCGATCTGGACTGGGCCGCAAAGTCGATCCCCGACCTCAAGACCCGTCTCAAGGAGCATCGGGCGACTAAAGGATCTCGCTGATCAATCCTCTTCGAGTGGTTTTTCCGTAGTTCCTCCGAGCCGGAAGGGGACCGTCTGGACCGCCACTGGCTCCTTTTCTCCCTCTTCGATGATGTAGGTGCCATCAAGGGAGAAGCCGAGGTAGCGAGCGTGGCCAGAGACAGGCCAGCGCACCGTCACCGCAATCACTTCAGTCGCAGCACCGAGTCCCACCTCCAGTTGTGAACTGGATGCGCCGAAACTTCCTCCGGTGCCGATCACCCGGTGGATGGTGCGTGGTCCCGACTTCGTCTTCACCTCGATCTGTACCCTGGCATGACGTGCATCGCGGCTCGATCGGGTGCCGACCAGTCTCAGCGTCAACCAGTGGTGTCCATGGCCTGGATTTTCGAACAGAATATTGGCATACCCATCTCCTTCGTAGGCTCCTCCCATGGTGGCGAAGATGTCTTGATCGCCGTCGTGGTCGATGTCGCCGAAGGCGATTCCGTGGCCCTTCTGCAGGTGCCCGAAGCCACCGCTGGTGGTGACATCCTCGAAGCGTTTTCCTGCGGCATTGCGAAACATCCGGTTGGGAACCAGGGTGGAGAGGCCCGGCTGACCGGTCCCGAAGTAGGCATCGAGCCAACCGTCACCATCGAGATCGCCGAAGTTTGCGCCCATCGGGAGCACCGTGTGACGGATGCCGGTCTTCTCCGAGACCTCCTCGAACTGCCCGTCTCCGAGATTGCGATACAGGCGAATCCCCTCGTCGGCAGTTGGCATCCCGAGATAGTCCGCCACGACCCCCTCGAGCATGCTCTCCTCGAAACTACCGTAGGAGCCGGCGAGGATGTCGAGGCGACCGTCATGGTCGTAGTCCCAGAACCAGGTGGGGAAGCTGAGTTGGGGCGATTCAACGGCGGCTCGGGCAGTGATGTCCTTGAATCGAGGTCGTTCTCCTTCAGCCGCAGGGCCGAGGTTTTCGTACAGTGCGTTGGAACTCGCCATCGTTGAGAGGTACAGATCGAGATCCCCATCGTCGTCGATGTCTCCCCACGCCACACCCTTCACATAGGCGATGTGGTGTAGACCTACCTCTTGGCTGACCTCGACAAAGGTGCCATCTCCGCGGTTTTCAAACAGCTCGCACGGATGGACTTCACTGCTGGTCGATTCGTTGCCGATGAAGAGATCGAGATCTCCATCGAGATCGTAGTCGCCCCAATCCGCAGTCTGGGTCGGATGATAGGACACCAGCCCCGAGGCGACGGTGACATCGGTGAACTTCTCCCGGTCATTGCGTAGTAATGTGTTGGGATGATGGCCGGCGCTTCCGAGCCATGCTCCACGAAGAATCAGCAGGTCCGCGTCGCCATCATTATCGTAGTCGGCATGAGTGATGTTGAGTCCGCCGGTGATGGAGGAGAGGCCCATCGATTCGGTTCTATCCTTGAACTGTCCCTCGCCGTCACTCTCGAAGTAGTGGACTGGATCCGTCGGTCCCCAGGAACTGACGAATAGATCGAGATGCCCATCCCCATTGAAATCCTCGAGACTGGCCCCTCCCGCCAGTCCCACCGTGGCGATCCCGACCTGGGGAGCGACATCGCGAAAGCGACCCACATCATGGGAGGAGGCGAACAGTTCCCGCGACAGGCGTAGCGGCTCCGGCACTCCATCTGGCCAGTTGCCGAGGGCCATCGAAGCGAGGTTTCGTAACCACCGAAGATCGAGTCGATCGGGAGAACGAGCCAGCGACCAGTCGAGGTTCTCTATCGCCAGCTGCATCCCCTCCGGTTGCTGGTGCACACCACTGCCGCCGATGGGGAAGAGGCAGGAATCGAGACCATGCATCGCCACGCAGTTCTGCTGCTCTCCCAGGCGCAAGCCGCCGATCATCTGGCTCCATCGAAGGGCTTCCTCGACATCGACGATTTGATCTCTTCCTTCGGTCGGCAATGCCGACAGCAAGGAATCGAGGCGAAGCAGTCCCTTGGAGATGTCCCCCGCCTTGATCCACTCGTCGGCGGATTGATGGAACAGTCGAAACTTGTCGCTATTGGTGGTGGCGGTGCGGTAGCGAAGCCCAAAGAACTCGGCACGTTGCCGGTTGAGGAACTTGTTGCTCCTGGCATCGGCCTGGTGGAGTACCTCGAGGTAGTTGTCGGCTGGATCCTCTGACCGGACCCATTCGCTGAAGAAGTGGCCAGAAGAAAGGATCAGTAGTGCCAGGAATGCAGTGGCGGGCAGCCACCGGGTCTGGGATCGGAATCTCGTAGACAAGGGAGTTACGCACCTTTCCGCCGATTTGGCTGCACCGTAGCAGCGGAGATCGGATCGACAAGCGGCTTGTCATCAGGCCATGAAGAGCATTCTGCAGCAGGTCTGCTCGCCTCTATTACTTTCGACGGTCCGAGTTCTCAGTACTTCCGGATGCTCTCGATAGATCGATGACCCTGAAGGGAGGTTCTCATGACCATCATGTTGCAGATACCCACTCTCGTGCTGTTGTGTGCCATGCAAGGTGCAGATGGTAGCGGCAAGCCCGAGATTCCTGCCTTCCAGTTGAACGCTGCTGAACAGGAGCGAATCCTCGATCTGTTCCAGGCGACCGAAGAAAAAATATCCGCCGATGGCACCGTTGAACTGACCTACGATTTCGAGCGGGAAGATCGAAGCCTCGGTGATGACTGGTTCCCCTCTCCTGGGTCGGAGATTTCGGGCAAGGTGCGCTGGAGACGCGACTGGGAGGGCCACTCCAGAGGGGTCTCCGGTGGTGTGATCATCGCCGATGAGGGGCAGTGGTTTCATGCGGCGGTGTGGCAACCGGATGTGCGAATGGAACTGACCTACGTCTCCTTCCTCGGAGGTCGCCGTGGTGACATGGTGGCAGCCGTCTTCGCCTGGTCGAAAAGGCTACGGCAGCGGGTAGGCAGTAATCTCGGAACGCAACTGGTTCGCATCGCCGGCACTCGGGCGGTGGGGGGGGTGGGCAAAGCTCCCACCATCGCTTACGAGGAGCATCACAAGTTCGGCTTCGAGTTGAAGGAGGGTCGCTTCAGTTCCCTGCTCAACGGACGTGCCAAGGAGCAGACGGACAGCAAGAAGATCCTCAAGAAACTCGGTAGTGGCCAGGTGGGTTTGGTTTGGCGCGGAACCATCAGTGGCATCGTTCCTCAGATGAAGATCCGCGGTAAACTCGATCTCGACTGGGCCGCCGACCAGATCGCACCGCTGCGGGAGCGACTCGATCAACACCGTCAGGAGATGGTCTCGGCAGCGGAGTGAATCCTCATCGGTTTCATTGCGTTGTCTGCCCATCCTTCCAGTTCCACCAGTTGAGGGATTCGGGATCGTGAGTGCGATGGCTTGCAAAATAAGTCGCACAGCGGAAGACGTACAAGACGCAGCGATCGATGTGGCCACCGCGCAACTGACAAAGCGCCTCGTACAACTGCTGGGCGTCCTTTCCTGCCAGATCTTCGACGCACTGCAGGCCCAGGTCGCGAAGATCCTGGCCAATACTCGGCCCAATGCCGGGAATCGTCTCGAGCTCACCCGAAGGTAGTTGGTTTGCACTCATCGGTTTGCACTCATCGGTTTGTGCCTCATTCGATGTCAAGATTGACTATACGGACGTCAGAAAGTTCGAAGAACTGGTGCGTGCAATCACTCTGACATCTTTTGTGCGACGCTTAAAATCTTATTGAGCTTTTCGTTAATTTCCTTCGTTTCTTTGTAGGTTCTCCATGCCCATTTCTGAGCAGCATATGCCGAAAAAGGAAGAACAATTGTGAGTACGAATAACAAGACACAGAAAACAAAAACCCCAAAGGCCCCTAGACCTAGTAAACCGTCCATTGCGCACCTCTTTCACTATTTATTCGATGGTTATTGCCGGAACGGAGCACTTCGTCCGCTCTTCTTGAAACCTTCCAGCTGCTCCTTCATCGACTCGACGATCTCGGGATGTTTGCTGTACAGGTTGTGAGTCTCGCCAGGATCGGTCGCAAGATCGTAGAGCTGTCCAGGGGCGGAGGGGTCGGTGTTCTTCAGGGCGTAGGGCTTCATCCCCCAGGCCCCGTCTCGCTGGTAGTTGTTGCCGCCTGATCCCTTGTGATCAAGGTACTTCCACTGGCCGTCACGAATCGACATCGCCAGTGACATCGTCTGCTGCAGCAGGGTACGCCGCACCGGTTTGTCGCCCTGAGTTCCAAGCAGCACCGGCAGCATGTTGTAACTGTCTTCTGCTGCATCATCGGGCAAGCGGGCATTGGTGATCTCGGCCAGGGTCGCCATCACATCGGTGAGGCTCAGCATTTGATCGCTGGTGCTGCCCGCCTCGATCTTGCCGGGCCAGCGCACGATGAAGGGGGTGCGGTGGCCCCCTTCCCACTGATCGCGCTTGACGCCGCGCCACGGCCGGGCGCCGTCGTGCTGGTGGGTTTTTCGCATGTCGAGCACCGTGGGCACTTCCGGTCCGTTGTCGCTGGCGAAGATCACCACGGTGCTGTCGGAGATGCCTGACTTTTTGAGGGTCTTTAGCAGTTCGCCGACGATGAAATCCATTTCGAAGATGAAATCTCCGTGGGGTCCTGCTCCCGTCTTGCCCTTGAACTGGTCAGCGGCGAAGGACGGCAGATGGACCGCCTGCATCGAATGGAACAGAAAGAACGGCTTGCCGGGGTTCGACTGGACGTGCTCTTCGATGAACTTCTGGCTCTTCTCGAGGAAGACCAGGTCGACCTCTTCATGGTGGAAGTTGTCTGCGACCTTTCCCCCTCGACAGTCGTTGCCGTAGGGATGCTTTGGTAGTGAACTCTTGTCGATCAGCTTTGTCGGGGGAACCGGGATGCGGTCGCCATCGATATAGGCGTAGAGCCAGTCGGTGGTGGGGCAGCAGGCGGTGCCATAGAAGTGATCGAAACCGCGATGGATCGGTGCGTCGGGAATCGCACGCGAGTAATCGATCTGCTCGACTCCCTTGATCCCTCCGACCTGGATGCGATTTCCATCCTTGTCTAGAAAAGTCATTCCGATGTGCCACTTGCCGAAACAGGCGGTGGTGTAGCCCTGGTTTTGTAACATCTGCGGAAGCGTCAGGCGTTCCTTCTCGATGAGACAGGGGCCACCGACTCCGGTGAAAACACCGCGATAGCCGGTACGAAACGCCATCCGCCCCGTCATCACGCTGTAGCGCGTCGGGGTACAAACGGTCGCCGGGCTGTGAGCATCGGTGAATCTCATCCCCTCACTGGCAAACTGGTCGAGGTACGGAGTGGGGACCTTCGATTCAGGGTTGTAGCCACCGACATCTCCGTAACCGAGGTCGTCGGCGAGGATGAAGAGGATGTTGGGCAGGGGGACATCTCGAATTGTGTCGGGAGATGAAAATGCGACAAAGGCCAGCGCAGCAATAATCAGGCCGAGAATCATGAGTTGGTGCTTTTGCATCGCTGCCTCACTCCGATCTGGAAATGGAGTCACTCGTCGGTAAACAACTGCGGGTTCGCTTCACGGAAATCGTTGGCCATGCTGGCGGTGATCTCGGCTGCCGTCGATCGGCCCTGCTGGATCAGTGGGTCTCGGGTTGCGCTGAGTTGTCTGTAGTTGCTGAAGTCCTCGTC
This sequence comes from Planctomycetota bacterium, assembly GCA_018694835.1. GTDB lineage: Bacteria > Planctomycetota > UBA8108 > UBA1146 > UBA1146 > QNYK01. Next base: position 8,565 of record JABHOG010000057.1, read on the forward strand.
CTGGGTTCCTGCTGGAGGATCCTGCGCCATGCGGCTGATGGTCAGTTGCAGATCCTCAGCGTTGGAGGCGAGCATCGACTTCTGAAGTACTTTCACCGCCTGTTGCAGCGTCTTCCTGTTGAGTTTGTTCGAGATCACAGAGATGGCGGCATCGATGGCTCGTTGTTGCTTGGTGGCGGAGGACACCAGCGACTTGAGGCTCTTTCGCCACGATGTAGATCTGCTAAACGATGTGTTGGCGATGCGAAAGTGCGCCATCCAGGGCTGGAAGGAGCCCTTCTTCGCCGACTTGCTCTCTTTTTGTGCCTGCTGGATGGTGGAAGCGTGGGCAGATTGCACCTCTTCGAGGAAATCGACCACCGTCTCGATGGTGGCGCGAAGTGCTTTACCCTCATCGCCTTTTTCCCTTCTGGCGAGGCTTTTTGCCTTGTAGGCGG
>JABHOG010000058.1 GCA_018694835.1 Planctomycetota bacterium
GGGCCAGCCACCGATACTGACTCCGTCGTCTCTTGTCTTCCATCCCTCGGTGAGATCTAGCTGGGTCTGGATATGGGCGCCGGTCATCCTTCGAGATTCCCTCTTTCCTGGAATCATCCCGACCCTTTGTAGTGCCCAGTGAGAGGAGTCGGGGCGCTCTCCGGAGTTTTTGATCCAGTCCCAGACACCCATGACGATTCTCAACAGTTCAAATCTCAATTCTTCATTGTCGTGGATGACATCGCGTTCACCGCCCAGTTCAATCCACCAGTATCCGTACTCGTAAGAGCCGCGGGGGATCTTGCGAAACAAGAAATCGTTCTCGGTCATCTTGCGAGACCATGGAGGGGCGAGGAAGTCGATCGGTTGATCGTGTTTTGTCGCCGTGAACAGGATCGTCGAACCCTGTGAGTTCGCATCTCCTTTTTCCAGTGCGAGAGGCTCGTTGTAGAGGGCGCGTGGTTCCCGGCCAGTGCGAAACTCCGCTCCCGCTTCCAGGCCCAGTCGACAATCCCCGGTACAGTCGCAATAGGTTTTGGCCTGGATGCGGTAGATCGTTTCAGTCTTGTCGCATCGAGCCAGCACCTTCTGGATGCGGCCGTCGCTCACTTCTGCGGAATAGATCGAGGTGTCCAGTTTCAAGGTGAGCAGCTCTTCACGCTGGCAAAGATCGTAAAGCGTCAGATCAAACAGCTCGAAGGCTCGATGCGGATTCCTCCGAGCGTCTTCCAGGCGGATCTCTTCGATCAGCCCTCCCTCGCGCCAGCCGGGGCGCTGACCATGAACATCGGCGCCGACGATGTGCATTCCGATCTCGCTGGAAGCATTGCCACCCAATCTCGAGCGATCCTGAACCAGCAATGTACGGGACCCGTTGCGAGCAGCGGAGAGAGCAGCGCAGACTCCTGCCATGCCACCACCGGCGACCAGAACATCTACCTCCAGGTCGATGATGCGCATGTGCTTTTCCAAAGAGGTGAGGCGCTCTTTGCTCCCAGAGCCGCGGTCAGGGGCAGGGCCAGGGTGCGGGTCAGATTGCGGATCAGATTGCGGATCAGATTGCAGGAGAGGTTCAGCCGCTGAAATGAAGCGACGGCCATCGACTGCAAGAGAAACCCCGGCGAGCAAGCCCACCTGTCCGAGAAAACTCCTTCGGTTTACCTCGGAAGAGTTCGAATCGGTGGGTTCGTTTGTAGAAGTGGTCATCTGCTCGTGGTCTTCTTCTTGGAATTGCTGGCGGTTTTCTTGGTCGTCTTCTTTTTGGCCGTGCTCTTCGATGATTTCTTGGCAGTTTTCTTACTGGCCTTCTTGCCCTGTTTTCTGGTGCTGATCGCAGCATGGGTTGCTGCAACAAACTTCTCCAGCGGAACCGATGAGATGGCCTCGGCGATCAAGTCCGGTTCACATTTTTCCCAGCTGGCGATTCGGAGGCAACTTTTGCCGATGTCCAGCCGGGTGCCACGCTTCTTCCATTCGGTGGAGAGGCGCTTGAAGACTTCAGGAAGCAGATAGATTCCGCACATGTAGACGCCGTAATGTCTTTTCTGGGATGCGATCGCCGCATACATCAGCGGCTCACCATTGTAGGTGTCAGGGCATATAGAAAGAGGGACCTCGTAACAGATGAAGCCCCATCTCACCTGTTCCTTGTATCCCCTGGGCAGGTTCTTTCGGATCAAGGCCCGAAGCTTCTTGATGGTAGCTCTGCGATCCTCTGGCAGCGAGTCTATGTATTCCTGTGGTGTTTTTGCCTCGCTCTTCATGACACCTCCCCTACAGATGCAGTCTCGATCTGCAGAACTGGATTGTCATCGATGCAGTTGACCTCTTCAACGATAAGTTGCCCCGTGTATACTGACGCCCCGAGCCACAACAAGCGTCGTCTTTCGGGCCTGCTCTTGAGGAAGGAATACGATGTCAAATTCTGATTCCGATCCAGAATTCTGGATCTTATTGCGCAGCATTGCGGTTTACGTGCTGGGAGCCTGGCTGGTCGCCACCGGTCTGGACTGGTCCATCATGGTTGCCATGAAGGAAGAAATGGCGATTTTTCATGGATGGGCCAGAGCCTTGATTCTCCTGCTGGGGATCTGGGTTCTCTTCAAGGCTCAAAAACCTTGAGCCGAGCTGGAACATCAGCACTGTAAATGAGCGCGGTAAATGAGCGCGGTAAATGAGTGCGGTAAATCCGCTGGATTTGGTGCGCACTTTTTCTCGTCTACAGTGGCGTCCGACCGTTTACGCACAGCGAAAGAGGGTCAACGATTCATCCGTCGGCTTCAACGAAGAAGCCCGGGGCAGTCCACTGTCATGGGTTGCGGTGGCCATCGGGTGGACGATCTACCCGCCGAATTTGAGGACTGCATGATCAGATTCATCGATGGTTATTGCTGGTGGCCGTTGCGCTTCGTGCTGCTGATTTCTCTCCTCTGCATCGGTTGTCGGGGTGGCTTTCTCGGAAAAGGCAATCCCGAGTTCGAAGATGTACAACAGAAGCTGCTCGAGGGTGTGTTCACGCCTCAGGATGCTCCGCCCGAGTACATCTTGCTCGATGGCTATCCGGTGGAGTACCAGGAGGCGATCGGCGCCGGCATCGATGTCGCAAGGAAATTTCTGGGTAACCATGGCCCGGTTCGAGTTTATATCCTCGGCAAATCTCGAGGCGAGGTGGGGACCACGGATTCACGTGCAGCATTTGTCGAGCAGTATTGTGGTCCTAGAAACAAATCGACCATCGAGGGTTTTGATGAAGATTGTCTCGCGGGCCCGGGACAACGATTGATCGATGCGGCGATCCGGGGAGATCAGGAAGCATATCTTTCCATCGTCATCTTCACCGATCCTCCCTATGCAGAGCTTGTGTTTATCAATTCTCACGAGTGGGGCGAACAGGATATGCCGCTGCGAGGAATTCATGAGTACACCCATGTTTTTCAGCACCAATATCCCAGCGCTCCCGGTTGGCTCACCGAAGGCGGAGCGGTTTTCTTCGAGGCATGGCTGGGTGATCAGAATCAATGGGTAGATTTTCGAGGAGCGATGCGACGTTCGATGAAAAATGCACTGACAGCGGTCGCCGATGAGAAAGGTCTGTCCGATATGGAATACCTTCTCGATCTCCCACAGGAGATGGAGGCGTATCACCGAAATATCGCTTATGACATGGGAGCCTGGGCGGTCGCTTTCATCATCGCCAATTCGTCGGAAAAGAGCATCTCGGAATTCAGAGATCGATTTTATCCCAGTATGCGCGACGAGGGATGGAAAGAGGCGGTGAGCCGGTTCACAGGATCAAGAGACCTGGGACACTTTTATTCTCGCTTCGATGAATTTCTACAGCAATCATCTCATCAGCAGATGGAACTTCTCGACGCCATTCAGCCATGACTCGAACAGCCATGACTTTATCAGAGATGAATCGCGCAGAAGGACCCGAGAGCATTGCGGATAATTTGCGATGGTCTCTGTCGATGACTACCAAGGTTAGATGAAGAATCAGGTCCAGTGACGAGCTCAGTTTCGGAGGAGTAGATGATCACGGAATACGCCGTAGCCATCGTGATTTCGTATCTCCTCGGTGGAGTTTGTACAGGATATTACCTGGTTCGAGTTTGCCGTGGAATCGACATTCGCGACCAGGGAAGCGGCGGAGTGGGCGCCAGAAATGTCGGTCGAGTTCTCGGCAGGGTTGGTTTTTACGCGACCTTGATCGGCGATGCCCTGAAGGGGGCGATGCCGATTCTGGCGGTTCGCTACATGGAGTTCCCTCAGGAGATGAGTTCTTATCTTCTTGTCGCCGTGGTGGTTGGAAATGTCTGGCCTTTACTGCTTCAATTTCGAGGAGGCCGTGGAATAGCCACGGCTTTCGGTGGATACTTGGCACTTGACTGGATTCTGGGTCTGACCCTGGTGGGCGCTGCGTTCCTGTTGCTGATCTTTCGCCGTGGGGTCGTAATGAGCGGCATGGCAGCGTTCCTGTTGCTTCCACTGGTCGCTGCTGGAAACCAGTTTCCCCGGAATATTATTGTGGCTCTGGTATTTGTTGCAGTGGTCGTAGTGATAGCCCATCGACATCATCTTCGTGGAGATCCACCTCGTGAAGGACAGTAATTGAGCTTACTCGATGGATTCATTTATAAGATTGCTGATCTACCTTGGGAAATCCAGGCGGTCCATGCACTGAATTATAAAACCTTCGTCGATGAGATCCCTCAGCATGAACCCAATGCACAAAAAGCTCTGACCGACAAATTTCACGATCAAAATACTTACATCATCTGCGTCGATGAGACGCAACAGATACTTGCGGGGATGATTGCTTTCCGCGACCAGCGTCCTTTTTCGCTCGACGCAAAACTGAAGGACCTGGATTCTTATCTGCCTCAGAATCGATCCCTTTGCGAGATCCGCCTGTTATCCGTGGCAGAAGAGTATCGTTACACGAGAGTTACCCAGGGGCTCATCGCTCAACTGGTCCAGCATGCCACCGATTGCGGATACGACATGGCGGTGATTTCCGGTACCGTTCGCCAGATCAAACTCTATAAGTTTCTCGGTTTTGTACCCTTTGGTCCGATTGTGGGATCGAGGGATGCGAAGTACCAGCCGATGTATCTCACCGTAGAAGCCTATACAGATCTGAAGACTCGCTCCAGTTCCTTCAGCAGGGAATCGAATGAGCTGGCCAACGACGATCGGTTGGCCTTCAATTTCTTACCTGGCCCGGTGGAGTTCTCGCAGCATGTTCTGGACGCCCATAACGAGCCATCCTGTTCACACAGAGGTCCTGAGTTTGCGAGAGACTTCCAGGAGACATGCCGCTGGCTTTGTCAGATGTCGAATTCCTCCAGAGTCCAGCTACTGATGGGTCCAGGCACCATGGCTAACGATGCCATTGCTGCACAACTGGGACTGCTGGATCAAACCGGATTGATCCTGATCAGTGGTGAGTTTGGTCGTCGTCTCGTGAGCCACGCCAAGGGGGCTCGTCTTTCCTTTGAGACCTTTGAAATCCCGGAAGGAAGAGCATTCGAACGCAAGGACCTACAGCAGGCATTGGATCGACTTCCTGATGTGAGTTGGGTTTGGGGAGCGCATTGTGAAACATCAACAGGCGTACTGAATGACATCTCCGTTTATCAAGAAGTGTGTCGCGACAGAGGAGTCCTTCTCTGTCTTGATTGCATCAGCTCTCTGGGAACTGTTCCGGTGAACTTGGCCGGTGTGTATCTTGCTTCTGGAACCAGCGGCAAGGGAATGGCGTCGATCGCCGGTGTGGCGATGGTCTTCCACCATCATGATCTGGCGCCAGCTCCCGATCGCATTCCTTGTGCACTGGATCTGGGTCTTTATCAACAGAGCCAGGGGATCCCTTTCACCATCCAGTCCAACCTTGTCCACGCACTGCTTGCCGCATTGAGATTGCATGAATGGGACAGCAGGTTTGAAGATGTTCGTCGTTGGTCCCGCAGTATTCGGAAGCAACTTCATGAAATTGATGTTCCGACATTGGCTGCAGATTCGTGCGCGATGCCTTCAGTGGTGACCCTCGCTCTACCCAGAAGCCATAATTCTGAAGAGATCGGCGATCGACTGAAGGACCGTGGCGTGCTGGTCAGCTATCAGAGCGGATATCTATTGGAACGAAACTGGATTCAGGCTTGTCGAATGGGAGCGGAGAGCAAGCCTCCAGAAAAGCTGGTTCGGCTGCTGAAGAAGATGATCCAGCCTTCTGTGAGTCTCGAACGCTAGCGGAAGAATTGCAGCTGGAGTTTGAAGAGCACACGATCTTCTTGAGCCCTGGTCAACCCACTCGAGTCGCCGCTCCTCTCCCGCACTCTTTTGTTCTCGCTTCCACCAACATTCCGGTCAATTATCGACCCATCGTCAGAGAAGCAGATACTTCGGGGGCTCCGTGGTTCTGCCGACTGAATCCACCAGAGATCGGTCTGGCCAGAGTAGAAGGGACCGAGCCGATGCGGGTTGGGTTTCGGTCACTGGGTTCAGCCGTGATTCTACTGGGGTGTAGTTGCTCATCCGGCTGCACAAAGGACGATCCACCTTCTGTTCACACTACCAGCCAGTTCCGTTTCATCGATGTCTCTGACCAACAGGGTCTGCCACCCCAGATCCTCATTCAAGATCGCGCAGGCCGCTACATGCCCGAAAGCATGGCTGGAGGAGTGGTGATCTTTGATTGCGATGGAGATGGAGATCTTGATCTATATCACCTGCGTCACGGAACTAGCGCCGATCGAAATGCGAGCGAGCGATCTTCGCGGAATCGCCTCTATCGTCAGGAGCAACCGTGGAGGTTTGTCGATATCACCGATTTGAGCGGTGCCGATGATGCTGGCTATGCAATGGGGGCTGCAGCGGGAGACATCGATAACGATGGCGACCTGGATCTATACATCTCCAACCTGGGACCGGACAGATTGCTGGAAAATGATGGATCCGGTGTGTTCACCGATATCAGTGAGGCATCGGGAATCGATGTCGATGGCTGGAGCAGTTCTGTTCTTTTTGCAGATGTAGACGGCGATGACAACCTCGACATCTATGTCACTCGATATCTCGAACTGGACGAAACGATACTCGTCACCAATCGTGGCGGTCTACCGGAGTATCCAGCACCGGGCCAGTTCAAGGGATCGCAGGATCAGTTGCTGAGAAATAATGGCGACGGCTCATTTGTCTCGATCACCATCGAGGCCGGATTGAATCGGCCATCGAGAGGACTGGGCGTGATTGCTGGCGATCTCGATGGCGATGGTGTGCTGGATCTCTACGTGGCCAATGATGGAGAGCCGAACCAGGCCTGGCTCGGCGATGGCTCGGGGGGGTTTCATGATGCTGCGATGGAGATGGGTTTGGCCATCAACATCTTTGGTCAGGCTGAGGCGGGAATGGGGATCGCCCACGGAGATGTCGATGGAGATGGGCTGGAGGATTTGATCGTGACGCACCTGATCAGTGAATCTGACACTCTCTATCAAAATCAAGGTCAAGGTCACTTCGAGGATGTCACCGGTGCCCGAGGTCTGGCTCATCCGACCATCGATTTCACCGGATTCGGCACGATGCTTTTTGATGGGGATAACGATGGAGATCTCGATCTGGTCACATCTCATGGACGAGTACTTCGTGGAAGCACTCATGCCATGGCGGCCGGATCCAGTCACTGGCAACCGTATGCAGAAGAGGACCACCTGTTCCTCAACGATGGGCAGGGACGCTTTCGCATCGATGGAAAGAGTGGATTTGCGACTCGGGTCGGCGTCAGCCGGGGCCTGGCTGGTGGCGACCTCGACAACGATGGAGATATCGATCTGGTCATCACGGA
>JABHOG010000059.1 GCA_018694835.1 Planctomycetota bacterium
AGTGTGTGGTGATCTGTGGCCACCAGAATACTGTGCCGATGTTTGTCGAGGAGGTGGGAGGATCGATCGGAGGCACCGATCGAGTCTCGGGGCAGAACTGGATTCCCGGACATCTCTTCGATCGACTGTATATCTCCAGCTGGCCGGCAGCAGATTCACTGCCTTCCTCTGCAGTAGTGACACGAGAAACACAATATGGTGCTGTATGTGACTAGTTAACGATTTGAAGAGCGTTTTCGGTACGATAAGATGGATCGATACGTTGTTGGGTTGGGCACTACAACTTGTACCAAGTGCCGGAGTTATTCAGATGGGGACAGGAGTCCCGATCCAGTTCGATATGAATATTAATATTACTGTCCTGTGCGATCAGATTTGCATGGACCGATCAGAAGTGAGGATTTCATGATGACGCGAATTAAACATGCACTGGTGCTGGTGCTTCTTCTCTCGACCGGTTTGAGTGCCTCATCGATACTTCCGGGATCACACCTGTGGGATCTCAACGAGGTCTTTTCCAATTCGGATGGGACGATTCAGTTCGTCGAGGTCTATCAACCGACCAGCGCCTGTTGTGAGAACAACCTCGGCACCAAGTGGATCGAGAGTACTGCGACCAGTAGTATCTTCACCTTCCCGAGCGGTGTCGTTGGCAACACGGCTTTCAAGCACATCCTGATCGGCACCGCCGCCTTTGCCGCCTTGCCAGGAGCTCCCACGCCAGACTTCGTCTTGCCCGACAACTTCCTCGGACTCAACGGCGACACCATCACCTTCTACTTCTATGACGAGTGGGTCTATGCAACCAACGAACTGCCCCTCGATGGGGTCACTTCGCTTCAAGTGAATCTCTCTAGCGGATTGCTGGAGACAGGAGTCAATTCTCCGACCAACTACAGTGATGTGACCGGAAGCGTCGATGCCGGAGGCCCTCCCCCGCCACCGATCTCCGTTTCCTTCTCGATGGCCAGCGACAGCGTGACCGAGGCGGCGGGAATTTACACCGCTACGGTGGAGCTCTCCTCTGCACCGACCTCCGACATTGCTGCTGGCTTGACCTTCTCCGGTACAGCGAGTTCCGGTGGGTTGGACTACTCGGTCAGCTCAATGCTACTTCTTCCGGCAGGATCCTTGACGGTGGATGTGCCGATCACGATCATCGACGACAGTGTCATCGAAATGGATGAAACGGCGATTCTGAACCTCCAGGTGCCTGCAGGAGTGGTTCTGGGTACTCCCTCCAGTTTCACCCTGACCATCGGCGATGACGATGCGCCGCCGCTGATCGACTTCGTTCGGGGCGATGGCAATGCCGATGGAGCCATCGGCATTGCCGATGCAATCTTCTTACTGACTCATCTCTTCTCCGGTGGTAGTGCCAGTTGTCTCAACGCTCTCGATGCCAACGACGACGGCGGTAATGATGTTGCAGATGCGATCAGCCTGCTCACCTACCTGTTTGGCGGAGGAGCGGCGCCGACCGCTCCCGTGGTCTGCGGTCAGGATCCGACTCCGGGCTCACTCGACTGCGGAGGATTTGCTGCTTGTCCCTGAGGAGATGCTGGTGGCTGTCGCTTTCGCTGTTCGTAGCGGCGTGGGCTGGTTGTCAGCAAGGTGAGATGAGATTGGGTTCAGCCCGACAGTTGGATTGCTCCGGTTGCCTCGAGGCGTTGCCGATCAACGGCTGGTGTTCTGCATGTCAACACGGTCTGGTGGCAGGCCTGGTGATTCCGTCCCTCGAGTTCCATCAAATCCTCGATGCCCATGGACATGATGTTGAGGTCGATACCCTTCAATGTGGCATGTGTCTCATCGTTGCCCCTGAAGATGAGTTCTGTACTCGCTGTCGTAATGGCTTCGTTGCCGGCCAGTTGTACTTCTCTGAGTTGACCTGGTCGCTGGCACTCGGGGTCCACGATGGCTCTGGCGGAGATTGTCCAGGTTGCAAGTTGGTGGCGGGTGAGGTGGGGAAGTGTCAGAGTTGCGGCACACTCTGGGTCGGATCTGTTCGGTTTGATTCGAAGGAGGCGGCCTCCAGAGCCGCACAGCAGTATCGCAGGCTGGTCGAGGCGCTGACCCGGCTCGAGTGCTGTGAGGAGTGCGCCATCGCAGGTTTCTTCGGCGCACGCTGTCGAACTTGCCATCGAGACCCGATACCAGACCCCTTCAATTAGCCGATTCTGGGCTGAATTCGGCGATTCCTGAAATTATTGAATCAGTTGAGGATTTTCAGTCCGGTCTCTGTCTGGAACCGGATCTGTAGTCAGGGGAGGGGGGACGCCGAAGGCGGGCTGGCGATCCCCCCGACCCTGATCTGAAAAACCTGAACACCTCCTCACCGGAGCCTCTGGGCTTGTCGCCCAGGGGCTCCGCGTCTTTTTCATCGAAGCTCAGTGATTCATCGAAGCTCAGTGATTGATCGAGGCTCAGCAATTGATCGAGGGGCGTGGAAATAACTGGGACACCGATCACGTTCGTCACGCGGAAGCGGTGCCTCTATCGCAGTGAGTGATCGAATGGTGCTGGATGGTCACGACGGAATCGACAGCCTGAACTAACCGCTAGCCTGCACCGGGCGAATCTCGCCGCGGTCGACACCCCTCTGAAAGATCTCCGGGTAGTCATGCTGAATCCACTGGAGAAGATCGGTCGGCTGCTGCTCTTGTAACAGGAGACGGAATCGGTGAGGGCCCCGGTGTTTCGCAGGGCGGTGGCCGAAGGGGATCCAGCGCAGTTGCTGCCACGCCACATCGAGTGGCTCTCCCCGCACCAGGTGTCGGTACAAAGCCGATCCAAAACCGGTCTTGTCCTTGCCTCGCTTGCAGTAGAGCAGAAGAGGGCGAGGGGCAGAGTCAAGTAGTTGGCTGAACTTGAGCAGTGGCTCCGGATGAGGGAGATCAGAGGAGCGCAGGTGGAGGTTGTGATAATCGATGCCGAGAGCTTCGAAATCGATGGTGCCCTGGGCTCCGTCGCAGCGTCCTGCGCGGCGAAGGTCGACTGCAGTTCGAATCTGTAAGCGGGCCAGGGTTCGGCAGAAGGATGCATCGGAACTGGATCCTCGAGCGATCCGCCATGCGTGAGGAGGGTCCAGTGGATGCAGGTTGGATTGCATCCAGTGACTCCAGATTCTTTTCAAGGTGTCCGTCATGCGGGTTCCCTCTCCCGAGCGATTCAGACTGGCAAGGTCGTGACCCTGTTCCTCGGGTATGATCTTGGCAATTCCATTGGCCCACGGAAAGAGGATCTGATGATCTCGCTGTTTTCCTCCCTGTTGCAGGGTGTCTTTCTCTCTGTCGGCCTGTCTGGACCCGTGGATCCGCTCGATGATGCAGTGGTCACTCCGATCCCGGATCTGAAGATTGAGGCGGTTCCCGATTCGCTGCCACAGTTTCAGCAGCAATTCAGCCAGTACACCGCAGTTTTTGGAGTTCACGTTCTGGCGACCCGTGGGGTTCCGACGGAAAAGGTGAGACACGTGGCCGCCGTGCTGGCGGAGTACCTCGACAATGATGAGGACGGAGTGGCGGACGATCCCAGGGTCGTGGAGGCGATGGCTGGTCGACAGATGGGAATGGTCCTGTTTGCCAGCGAGCGAGAGATGGAGCGACTCGATCGTTCAGGGATCGATCAACTGGGTTACCACCATCTCCAGGGTCAATTCGCCGAGGAGACCAAACCACCCGGCGAGTTCGATGCGACCATCGAAGAGGTGTTGCACCTGGTGACCACCGGATATGGCGAAGCATACCCGCGTATTTTTGGCCCCAGGCCAGGTACCGAACTGGGCGATTGTCTCGATCGTGCGAGAGGAGGTCGATTTGGATCAGTGCCTCGGCGCTACCCGGAGAAGGCGTGGTTTCACTACGATGATCGAAGCTGCGATTACCCCTGCATGGCGGTCGAATATCTTTACTGGGCCCTGACTTCCTTGCTCGAAGCACAAGCAGACCCCGAGCGGGCGCGTCAGATCTCCCACGAGTGGGAGTTGAGCAGTGGAGAACTGGTACGGGAAAGGGATCCATGGATCACTGCACTGCTGGAGGATCCCAAGTACCACTGGGCTACCCGGCTTCCCGATGGCCGCTATGGTCCTGCACAGGGTAAGACAAAAAAGCCTCAACAGGATGAAGGTGAGTCGCTCCGATGAGCCGTCCTGTAGCACTGGTGACCGGTGCCAGTTCTGGTATTGGCCTCAGCTTCGCTCACCAACTGGCCCGAAAAGGATTCGATCTGGTGCTGGTGGCCAGGCGAGTCGATCGGCTCGAGAAGATCGCCTCCGACCTGTCTCGTGAGCATTCCATCGACTGTCGGGTCGAAGGGCGGGACCTGTCCGACCCATCGGCGGTTTCAGATCTGGTCGCCGATCTCGAACGAGACTCGGTCGAGGTCGAGGTGCTGATCAACAACGCAGGATACGGGCTTTCAGGAGCCTATCTCTCCCAGCCGTGGGAGCAGCACGAACAGTTCATACGGGTCCTTCTGACTGCAGTCTGTGAGTTGACCCACCGATTGCTTCCAGCGATGAAACAACGAGGAAAAGGACGCATCATCCAGGTTTCCTCGGTGGCAGGTTTCTTGCCGGGAACTGCAGGCCACACCCTCTACGGCGCAGTAAAAGCTGCGTTGAATCTGTACACAGAATGCCTCGCCCTCGAGTGCAAGGGCAGCGGAGTTCATGTCACTGCGCTATGCCCTGGTTTCACCTACACCGAGTTTCACGACGTGACCGGGACCCGGGAGAAGATGTCAAAGATGCCCGGCTACATGTGGTTACAGTCGGACCGAGTGGCTCGAGAAGCTCTGGAAGCCTGTGACAAGGGAAAGATCTACTGCGTACCCGGGCTGATCTACAAGAGCCTGCTCTTCATCCTGTGGCTGATTCCTGCCCCTCTGCGTCGCTGGCTGGTGGCGAGACAGGGTTCATCGTACCGCGACTCATCGTCGGAGACCCCGGTGAATACAACCTGACTCGCCAAGCATCCTGATCCAGTGGAGTATTTTCAGCGGGTCGCTACTGCGAGCACTGCAGCGAAGTCGGGTTGATCCGCGACTTCTGTCACGTACTCGACATGTATGAGTTGACCGGATGCGTCGATCACAAAAACAGCCCTGGACAGGCAGCCTTCGAGGGGACCGCTGGCGATCTGAACCCCATAAGCTTCTCCGAATGCAGCAGAGCGATGGCAACTGAGAGCCGTAACATTTTCAACGCTTTCCGCTCCACACCAGCGTTTCTGGGCGAACGGAAGATCTGCACTCACCACCATCACCTCTACGGTATCGATGCCTGCGATCTCTTCGTTGAAGCGCTTCGTTTCTTGCTGGCAGACAGGTGTATCGAGAGAAGGAACAGTCGCAATGATTCGAACCTTACTCTTGAAGGAGGATAGGGAAACCTCACCCAAGCTGGTGTTGAGAAGGACGAAATCCGGCGCCAGATCACCGACGGCGAGCGGGATACCTGTCACATCGAATGGGGTGCCTTTGAGGGTGCTGGCTGCAGTTCTGGTGTTAGACATGGTTCTCCTGTGATCGGTAATTGGGGTGTAAGACTACCGACCACTCTCCGGGTGAGAAGCGGTTGAATCAAGCAGGAAGGGCGGAAGGAATGGCATATTTGGCATATTTCTCAGGGAGTGCTCTTTGCAATGGTGACAAAGAGGAAGGTCGCTGATCGTTGCTGAGTTGGTGGAGGAGGAGAATCCACGGATGAAAAACAGGTATCGAGAAATCGCTACAGATCTATAGATGACAAATGTGAACAAGGTGTACCTGGTAGATATGAGTGGAGAGAGGGATTCCTTTGGAGTCAAATATTAACAGTGAAATGGTTGTTAGAATCCACTTTCGATAATATCAAATAGAAACAAGTCATTGGAGCCATGGCGTAGTTATGGTGGGCGAATATTAAAATAACTCATCCAAGAGTGAATATAGGAGCAGGTCGGTGAGCGCCGGATGATCAGATTCTGAAATTGACAATTTAATCAGCCTCCAGTTTGTCTTGTGTGGGAATGTAGATTAGTAAGAGGTGTATGGTCGACCCGCCTCCGGGGATTCCAATACGTTCCTGGAGTGACTTCATGCGGTCGTTGGTACAGCTCGCTGATTTTGATCCATCGAGATAATAACAATCCCAGCGATGGGAACCAGGATTTTGCTTTCGTTCGGCTGGACCGATTACATGTTGGTCCACGCATGGATGATTGCCGAAGTACAATTCCAGGGAGACCTTTGATCAATGATCGGGGGTCTCCCGTTTCAATTACTCGCCTTGGTGGGGATCAGCGGACCGGTTCAATGGTTGTATTCTGAGGTTGCGAAAGGCCACGGCATCTCCGTGCCCGAGAAACCCGATGTGCCCAGATGCTCTCATCAGGCCGGGGTGATCACGACCGTCGAGGGTCCCTCCCTGGCTGACGGAATCCAGATTGGCGTCGATGATGACATGTCCATTGAGGATGATCTTCACCTGGCGACCATCGCAACGAACTTCTTGCTGGTTCCACTCTCCGACCGATTTTTGGAATCCACGTCTGGCCGGAACCACTCCATAGATGCTGCCGTGATACTGATAGGGCTTCAGGTTGGCCCACTTGTCGGCAGAGTTGTCGAGAATTTGCGCTTCCATTCCGGCATAGGCGGCGTCGCCGGATGAAGGCGTTCTCAACCCGAGTCCGTTGTTCGCACCAGGCGAGAGTTTGAATTCGAATCTCAGGATGAAGTCGTCAAATTGATCCTCGGTGTAGATGTTTCCACCGTTGCCCTCAGTGCATTGGATTTCTCCTGCTGAGAACTGATAGCCATCGGTGTGACCGATCCAGCCTTTCGAACTGGAGCCATCGAAGAGTGGCTTCCAGGACCCCAACTGTTGACGCAGTCGAGTGGCAACGATACGCCTTTTCTCGGGGACTCCAGATGTCAGCAGGAGTGCATCGAGCAAGTTGCGGGCATAGATCTCATGGTGATTTACATCGAGGCGCTGCGCCAGTTCGATGACCCGTTGAGAGCGAGCCCCCTTCTGATCGGGATCCGCGGCGAGGAGCAGATCGATGCTAGGTTTCATCGCGGCCTCGGCACCCAGGGCCACCAGGGCATCGAGCGCTGCGAGAGTCACTCGCTCATCATCTTCCTTCAGGGCGGCTTCGAGCACTTCAATTACGGTTTCGGAGCCGCTCCTGGATGATAAAGCCTGTGCAATGGCAGGCTTCCAGCGAGCGGGAGCATCGAGCATCAAGGAGATGAGAGCTTGTTGAGCGGCGACTCCTGAAATCGATCCGAGTGACCGAATCGTTTCATCGGACCACAGTGCATCGGCCTGGATCGATGCGGCCAAAGCCGCGACGGCGACCGAGTTCCCGAGGGATCCCAGTATCCTGGCGAGAAATCTCGAGACACCGTCGACAGATGTTGCAGTGAACTGCTTGGTGAGAATGGCTCCGAATTGAGCACTTTTCTGTTCCCTGCCGGGGGCAGCGGCGAGCATCACCAGTCCATGGATCGACGACCGAGCCGCCACATCGGAGTTCAAGAGTTGCTGCCACTCTTCTGCTGTTCCTCGAGTCGCATTGCGATCGACGACCTGCGCTAGCACTGCCAGGACCAGTTCTCCGTCATTGGCGAGTGCCTGATCGAGAATGTTGTCCTTGTCAGAGGAGTCAATCCCGCTCAATCGGGCGAGCAATTGTTTCGCCGGATCCTTGTCGGAGACCGATTCCTGGTGGCCATTCACTGATTGGAGTGGAGTGACCATCGAGATCATCAGGATCAGGTATGAAATCCAACGCATTACATCTCCAGATCTAATTCCGAGTGGAGGCAGAGGGATCGAACTCACTCGCCATCCCCTGACTTCCGATTCCACCATTCTTCATCCGCTGGAACCACAGCGTCAATATACCTCGACATCATGAATTCAGTGCACGGTGAGTTGGCGATTATAGTTGGACAACTGGAGCAGTGATGGGATGGCGGGTGGCCGGTTCAGTACCGTCCTGCTGGTTCATAGTGGTGAGATGGCGAAAGTCTTCTGCCGGACCATCATTTCAATGATTTGTGGGCTGTAGTGAAGCGCCGGATGGCTTCGTCGGCGATCACTGCAATCAAGATGATTCCACCGATGACGGCGAACTCTATCGAATCCGGGATGCCGTCGATCAGCACGATCGCATTGCGAAGGACCTGAACCAGCGTGGCTCCGATCAGCACACCGATGATGGAGCCTTCTCCGCCCCGCAAGGAACAGCCACCCAGTACTGCCGCTGCGATGGCGTACAACTCGTAGAAGTTGCCGAAGTTGGAAGGTTGTGCGGAGCCGGTGTCGAGTACAAAAAGCAGTCCGCCGATGCCGGTCAATAGACCACACAGGGCGTAGGCTCCAATCTTGACCCTATCGACCGCGATGCCGCAGTGACGGGCGGCGGTTTCATTGCAACCGATCGCCTTCAGATGTCGTCCCCAGACTGTCCTGTTCAGAAGAAGCCAGGAGATCACTGCGATGACGATGAGAATCACCAGTGGAGCGGGTAGAGCAAATCCATCGATTCCTGGCAGATGAATTCGGCCATTTCCGAGTGTCCGTAATGCGCTTCCTTCGGTGCCGAATCCTGCCGTGTTGTCGGCCAAGATCCCTCGAGTGAGTCCTCGATAGATGAACAGGCCACAGAGAGTGACCAGGAACGGTTGCAACTTCAATCGTGTCACCAGCAGACCGTGGCACATACCCAGCAGCGTGGCGAGAATCAGTAATGCTGGCACCACCAGCCAGGGAGTTACGCCGACCACGGTGATGAGCCATGGAGTGAGGCAGCCGACCAGGCAGATCAATGATCCGATGGAGAGGTCGATACCACCGGTGATGATGACCAGCGAGGCACCGATGCCGATGATGCCAAACAAGGCACTTCTTCGAAGCAGGTTCTCGATGTTGTAAGCACTGACGAAGGATGGGCTGAACAGTGTTGTCACCACCGCCACCGCCACCAGCACTCCCAGGATGCCGAGCAGTTTTCGCTCATCTCTCATCGTGGATCTCCTCCGGTGGCCAGGGCCATGATCTGTTCCTCGCTAGTGTTGCTGGTGGTTAGATTACCGGTGATCCGTCCCTCGTGTAGCACCACAACGCGGTGGGAAAGGGAGAGTACCTCCTCCATCTCGCTCGAAGAGAAGAGGATGGCCACTCCATCTTTCGACAACTGCATCAGGCGCTGGTGTAGTTCTTCCCGTGCACCGACATCGACTCCTCGGGTTGGCTCATCGAGGAGCAGGACTCCTGGATGGAGGGCGAGCCACTTGCCGATCACTACCTTCTGTTGGTTTCCACCGGACAGTTCTGAAACGGCCAGATCGGTCGCAGCAGGGCGCACATCGAGGCTCTCTACCAGTTGCCTGGCCACCTTCTCTCCGGCACGGCGTTCGAGCCAGCCGAAGGCGCCACCATGGCGGTGAATTCCGGGTAGGACGGCGTTCTGCTCGACAGTCATCTGGAGAGCCAGCCCCTGAGATGCTCGTTCCTCCGGGACCAGTGCCAGTCCCATCTCGACCGACCTTGCGGGATCGATAGGAGGGATGGTGATTCCGTCGACCTCCACGACTCCGGTTCGATCTCGTAACCCGAACAGCGCCTCCAGAAGTTCACTTCGGCCGGCCCCGACCAGTCCCGCCAGGGCGATCCTCTCTCCAGCTCTCACCTCAAGATGAATGGGATCCGGGTGGGCTGAACTGGTCAGATCCTTGATCAGTAGTCGTACTTCCCCCGAGGTGGTTTCCTGTTCTTGGATCGGTTCGAGGTCTCGGCCAACCATCAGGCGTACCATCTCGGAACGTTCGACCTCATCTCCTGCGAGGGAGGCGACAGGATGACCATCACGCAGCACCATCACCCGATCCGCCACCTGCTCCACCTCGGCCAATCGATGAGTGATCAGTACGATCGCGGCCCCGGCGGTCTTCATCGCAACGATCTGATCGAGCAGGATGGTGGTTTCTGCTGGAGAGAGAGTGGCAGTGGGTTCATCGAGGAACAACACACGAGCATCACCATCGAGTGCTCGGGCGATGGCGATCAGTTGCCGTTGCCCATGACCGAGGTCTCGTACCGGCACATCGAGAGGTATTTCGAGGGACACTTTTTCGAGAGAGTGGCGCGCCTGGCGCAGGCATTGGTCCTCATCGATGAGGCCAAACCGCCCGATCGGTTCGCACCCGAGCAGCAGATTTTGTGACACCGACATCGCGTCACAGAGCTCGAGTTCCTGGGGAATATGGGCAATTCCGAGAGAGAGGGCGTCTGCTGGACCATTCATCGCCACCGTTTGGCCGTCGATACGAACTTCGCCTTCATCGGCTCGATGAACACCGCACAGGAGTTTGACCAGGGTACTCTTCCCTGCGCCATTTTCGCCGATGATGGCGGTGATCTCGCCGCCTCGTATCGACAGAGAAACGGCATCTACTGCACAGACACCGCCGAATCGTTTGGTTACCGAACAAGCTTCGATGAGGGGCTCACTGGAGGTCACTTGCCCAGTTTCTTGCGCATATCCTCGCGGAACGATTCGACTTCAGCCTTGCGAATGGTTCTGGCGGGAACCTTGAAGATTCCGTTTTCTGGAATACCAGAGCGATCGCCAGAGGTGAGTGCTTTCAGAAGTCGCATCGATGCGGCGCCGTACTCGTAGGGGTTTTGCACAATGGTACCGTGAACGGTGCCATCGATGATGCCCTGTAGGGTGCGCTCATCTTCGTCAAAACTGATCACCTTGACCTTGCCGCTTCGTCCTGATTGTTCGAGTGCTTCGAGAATCAGTGGAGTGTTGTAGGCAAAGAGGCCGATGCAACCGGCGATGTCATCATGACGCGACAGGATGTCCTCGACATTGGCCTTTCCCTTGGCCATGTCGAACTGGTCGGTGAGGGTGGCGACCACCTCGAAACCGTTGCCCGCAATTTTCTCACCGGGTTTGTCGTAGCGGCTCGAATCCCACTCACGACCAAGTATCTGGTCGATCACACCCTGGCGACGCAGTCGCGCGTTGTCCTGTTCGAGGCGGCCGACGAAGATGGCCACCTTGCCGCCGTTGGGCAGTGCTTCCTCGACCAGTTCACCGCACATCCTGCCCGCCTCGTAATTGTCGACACCGACGAAACAGATCCGCTTGGAATCGGGAGCATCGGAGTCGTGGGTGATCAGCAGCGTCTGCTCGGCGATACGATCGAGGAAGGGAGTCTGGTTGACCGGATCGATGGGGCTGACGGCGATACCGTCGACTCCCTTGACCATCAAGTCCTCGATGATTCTTTTTTGATCCGCCAGTCCATCGGGGGGCATGTGGAAGCTCGCATCGACCCCGATCTCGGATGCGGAATCTTGGACACCCTTGCCTGCCAGGACCCAGAAGTCGGCGACTCCGTTGGTGACGAATGCGAGCTTGGGCGCGGCATTGGCGTCCGGTGGAACCACCGATCCTTTGAAGGAATATGCGAGGTAGCCGATCAGGGCCAGTGCGATGATGATTGCGACAGTATTTCTCATGGGATCCTCCTCTAATCGAGATCAGGGCAGGCAGACGCCGCCATTGACGTGGATGTTCTGTCCCGTGATGAAGCTCGCCGCTTCACTCGCCAGGAAAACCGCTGCTCCACCGACATCGGCGGGAACCCCCCACCGTTGCATCGGAATCACATCGAAGTATCCCTGCTTCTCTTCTTCAGGATCATTTTCGTGCCGCTCGACTGGAATCCAGCCCGGTGAGATGGCGTTGACGGTGATGCCATCGGGAGCCAGTTCATTGGCCATGCTGCGGGTCCAGCCCAACTGCCCGCCCTTTGCGGCGACATAGGCGCTGAATGGGGACAGGCCTCGAGTGAAGACCTCACTGGCGATGTTGATGATTCTTCCAGACTTCTGCTCTCTCATGTGAGGAATGGTGGCACGGGCAAGCAGGAAGGGACTCTTGATGAAGAAATCGATCATCGACTGGTAGAATTCCCAATCGTACTCCTCGATCGGCATCAGGGGTTGTGCTGGGGTGGCGTTGATGACGAGGATATCGATGGGCCCAAGGGTCTCAGCAACCTCGGCTGTGAGTCGATTTACATCGGCCTCGTCGGTTACATCTCCGCGGAACAGCGCTCCTTCATGACCGGCATCGCAGAATCCCGCAAGGGTCTCCTCGGCCCGCTCGACATTATTGTGGTAGTTGATGGCCACTCGAGCTCCGGCAGCACCGAAGGTGTGCGCCATCGCTTTGCCCAGGCCGGTGCTGGAGCCTGTGATGAGAACGGTTCGACCCGACAGCGAAAATTGATCTGACATCGGTGATCTCCTGAGGGTTTCTTGCGAATTCATGACCTGCGGAAACGGTTCCTCGATGACCCGAGATACCGGTGGAAGGGTCGAAGTTGCGGACCGTCGACACTATCGAGGAGCCGCTGGCACGGGTAGTCGGAACCTGTCACGGATACATGACCCCCGTTTCAGCAGTGCCCCGAGTATGGCCTAAATCTTTGACTATTCCGAGTGAGAGGTCTCCCGATCTCCTCCCTCCTCCCCCGTCTGGCGATGGCAGAGCCGATTCGGCTCGAAAGCGTGCCAGCGGCCGTTCCGGAGCAGCCAGAGTTGCTTCGGAGAGGTATTTCAGACTCTCTGTGGCCGATTTTTGGAAAATCTGGTCGATCCGGGTCCGAGATGCTGAGGGCTCCGGATTCATCGGTATCAGGAGTGATGAATTGTCCCGAAAGGCTCGGTCAACCAGGTGAAAATCGCAATCATTGGAGGCAGTACCGCTGGGCTCGCTACCGGGCTCAGATTGAGCCAGGGTGGCCATGATGTCTCGATCCATGAACGAAGATCGACCAGTTGTGTCGGAGGTTTTGGCCTGCTCCTGACCCCTTCGGTTCGTCACGGTCTGATGTCCCTGGGACTGGATGTGGATCGACTGGGTCGTCCTGTAGAAAAGTTCGAGATCCGCGATGAGAAGAATCAGTCGATCCTCTGCAGAGATCTTCATCTGACGAAGGGAGTGGAGCGATCTGAACTTCAAAACATACTCACCTCTGCGTTGGATCCACAACTGTTGCACCAAGGGAATGCATTTTGCCATTTTGAATCGACCGTCGAGGGTGTGGCGAATGCCGCGATCTTCGAAGATGGCAGCCGGGTCGAGGCCGATCTGTTCATCGGCGCCGATGGAGTTCGTTCAAGAGTTCGCCAGCAGTGGAACCGCGGACCGGATCTCCGTTCGGTGGAAAGTGTCGAGTTGGTCGGCATCTACCGCGGTGAAGTTCCACAGGAGCTGTTGGGTCGGGCCTTGAAAATAATCCCACAGGCGGGAGGACTGGCCATCGGAATGGTACCGACTTCGGATCGTTCGGTGGTCTGGTACATCCAGTGCGATCCCCGACGTTGGCCGCAATGTCTCACCGATTCCGAAGAGCGCGCTCGCTGGTTGAAAGCACTGGTGGGCCAGTTTCCGGAGCCGGTAGCACAAATCATCCAGGGTTCTGACCTGAGTAATGTTCATCTGTGGAGAACCACTGACCGGGATTTACCGGAGACATTTCATCGTGGCAATGTGCTGTTGATCGGCGATGCGGCCCATCCGCTGCTGACCTTCACCAGCCAGGGCACTGGATCCGCCATCGAGGATGCTCTCGCCATCGGCGGTCTTCTCGACCAGAATGGCAACGCTGACATCGATTCGGATCATCTTCAGGGGATTCTCGGGGAGTTTTCCAGGGTGAGGAAGCCGATCCTGAAGGCACGACTCTACATGGGACGTCGGATGCAAAGCCAGTTCTTGAGCCACTCCTCAGAACGGCAACAGCTGGTTCCCATCTGCTCCTGAGCGGTCCGCAACATCCGGGAGGATCATCGTTGAACTCCAAGAAATCTCCAGCGCGGTTCTCTTCCGATGAAGTGAATCGACCGCTGCTACGCCAGCGGGCTTTCAACCTCCGCTGGGCTGAGGTGGACTCCGATGTCATCCCGTTGACAGCGGCGGACCCCGACTTCCCAGTGGCTCCACAGATCATCGAGGCGGTGACCTCCTATGTCTCCGATGGATTACTGGGATATGGGCCGACGAGGGGGCTGGTGGAGTTCCGCGAGGGAGTCTCCTCGATGCTTGAGGAGCGTGGTGTTCCATCCCATCCGGATCAGGTTCTGGCCACTGACGGTGCTGCATCAGCACTGTGGGCTGCTTGTCGAGCGGTACTCTCTCCCGGGGACGAGGCGATCACATTTGACCCGGTCGATTTCCTGCTTCCCCATTGTTCCGAGCAGGCGGGAGCGGAGGTATTGCGCTGTCCACTCGAGCCCGGTACGGGAGCGCTTCCTGATGGAGTTCTGGAGCAACGGATCGGACCTCGAACCCGGGCGATCCTGATCTGTAATCCACACAATCCCACCGGAAGGGTTCTTCGCCGTGAGGAATTGCAGAGAATCGCCTCACTCGCAGTGAAACACGATCTGGTGATCATCAGTGATGAGGTCTGGAGCGATATCATCCTGGGCGATGTCCCGATGGTCAGTATCGGATCACTTGGTGACGAAGTGGCACGAAGGACCATCACGGTCTCCGGTTTCAGCAAGACCTATGGTCTCGCAGGGTTCCGCATCGGCTTCGTTCACTGTGGTAGTAACACCCTGGCGGAACAGGTGCTGGAGGCATCGGGTGCCCCCAGGACCACTTTTGGAGCGTCGGTGGTCTCCCAGGTCGCCGCCCAGGCGGCGATGCGAGAGTGCCAGCAGTGGCGAGTGGGATTTCTCCATCACCTCAGAAAGATGAGTCAGATCGGAGCCTCCAGGCTCGATGCCCTGGACGGTTTTCGTTGTCCTGAACCGGAGGGAACCTATCTGTTGTTTCCCGACATCCGAGCGACCGGGATGAGCGCCACGGAGTTGGCCGGTCAACTGGAGACGAAGGCGCGTGTTGCTGTGGTGCCGGGAGAGGAACGTTGGTTCGGTGCCGGAGCGATGGGACATATACGCCTCTCCTTTGCCACCAGCGAGGAGATTCTGGATGAGGCACTGACTCGAATCGAGCGGTGGAGCGAGACTCGCTGAGGCTCACTTCTTTCGAGGAAGATTCAGCTGTTCGATCCTGGCGGAATTGAGCAGGCGACTGCGGGGACCGACATGGTATTCATGGCAGGTGGTGCATCCGGATTGAATCTGCTGGCCATGACACTCGGTGCAGGTATTTCTGGAGATCGACTTCCAGTCATTACTCAGCTGTGGATCGCTGGCGATTTCGTGACAGCTGAGGCAAGTCGCACTGGAGCCTGACAGAACATGTGGACCGTGTGAAAAGTGTGTCGCCTGTGGGTACGATGGAGGGCGCATCGATGATGGAGACCAGAGGACCTTCGGTTCATCTAGCTGGACTCCGATGTGACAGGTTGCGCAGTTCCCCGCTGCCAGTGGCCCGAACACTTGCTGGAAGATTGACTTCGAATCGGGGTCCTTGCCGCCGATCTTCGCCTCCATGGTGGCCCATTCCTGGATGAACCGATCGGCATGCTCTACCGGTCGGTATCGAATCGAAGGTGCATCGAAGTACCAGCCACCGGCATTGGCCCATTTGTCCGGGTCGATGGCGGAGATGGTTCCCCCACTCCTGGTAATGCTGGATTCGTCTCGATCCGTTGTGGCCAGGTCTGCAGGATGGCTCTCATCCAGTAGCAGATCATCGTCATCATCGGTGAGTAGATCATCGTCATCGTCATCTACGAGTAGATCTTCGTCATCATCGTCATTCTCATCGCGCATCGAATCATCTTCAGTAGAAGACTCCGAGGAGATTACGCTCTCCTCTTCTGGCGGAGGGAACCACGAGGTTCTCGCCTGCTCCAGAAGGGAGCGGGGTAGCTTGCCAGAGAGTCGAGAGATCTGTACTCGATCCACGTCCATTTCCTCGGCTGGAGAAACCAGGGAACGGATAAAAATCTCCAGATCGGAGTCGAGTGCTTTTCTGAGTTGGTTCTTGAACTGGAGAGCCAACTTCTGGGTCGCAGCCAACACCTCATCGGGTTGATTTTCCAGGTCATAGAGTTCAACACCGGAGAGAATTTCTAGATCGGTATCCTCCGACATTCCTTCTCGAATCCATCGCAGGCTCCATCCCCGAGGAAAGTCGGACCCAACCCGTGGCCAGGCTCCGATGTCTCTTCCCGTTTGGGAGAGTGTTTCGCTGTCGAGTGAGGGGAGCGATAGAAATTCGATGCCTCGGTTCTTACCGGTGGGTCCATGTCCACTGATGGAATCGGCGTGGCAGGGAGCACAGGAGATGGCAAAGGGCTGCACCATCATTCTGTGGCGGTCAGGCGCCAGGATGTGGCAGTCATCGCACGACTCCGGTGCCAGGTCTGGATACTCGGAGAAGTGCTTCCTGGCATGGTCGCCGTGATCGAACTGGATCGCTCTTTTCGGCTGCCCATATGTACTACTGAATTCAGGGTGGCCGTCATCGAAGGAAGGAAATTGCTGCTGGTGGCAAGATTGACAGCGTGTGTCGTGGATGGACCTGGTGGATTCCTGCGGTCGATGTTCCTCGTGGCACCGAGCGCACGCTACGTTTTCAATGGGACGGCCAGAGTCCGATAGGCCTTCGGTGAGCAGACTCAGATACTCTGGTGCTATCGAGTGCGGTTTGGCTCCATGTTCTCCCATCACATGGCAGTCGAGACATTTCATCGAGGCATGTGGTTCCCCTTGGCTCAGTATTCCCCGACGGAGAAAATCGACAGAGATGAGATCGATCTGATCGTGACAGCTCGCGCAGTCGAGGTGTGAGTGAAACGAACTGTGGGTACCGGGATCGAGTGACGTGAAGTCGTTTCCGGACAAGACGACGAGGACGATCCCGAGAGTCAACAGGGTCGCTGCTCGGAAGAATCTCTGCCGTGTCTTCCCCTCCCCGGGAACAGGGTTGCAACGACCATCGGGACTGGAGCAGCGTCCGCTGGTAGTGGGTCCCATTTCGCAGGGATCTCCGGGTCGACCGCACTGGAATGGCTGATTGGGTCGGAGATAGTGGACAACTTTTGAATCGAACGGGTTCCGTTTCTTTTCCATCACCCCCCCGATCCAGCAGCAAAGGTGTGAACCACGAGAATGTGCAGGCCAATCAAGATCACCATCGATCCGGTGACAGGGAGATGGATCAGCAGCCAGCCTCGCATCCATCGGTGCAAGCGGAGTTGCCGATCCAGCTCGGACTTTCTGATGATGACCTGGTGGATTCGGTTCTCCACGCTGGCGGGCTCGAGTTGCGAGAAATTGATGGATCTCGAGTACCGAGCTGAAAGATCAGCAGGAAGGTAGTGACTCTCCTTGGAGCCCTTGGGAAAGAAACCTGGACCGTCGTGCAGATAGGGTCTGAGAACGGAGAGGTAAGCCGATTCAAAGGCACTGTTGGATGTGGAACTCCTGAGTTCTTTGATCTCGGCGTCCGCCTTGCCAATCATGGACTCGATTTCTGCATGGATTCGCTCCGGCAACAGGTGCATCGATTCTCTTAGTGATGGAGGAATCGTTCTCATCAGAATCCAGCCGGTGAAACCGCTGAGAATGATGATGGCGTATCCGATCCACAGCAAGATGTCGAAAGTCCCGGTGGGAAGTCGGTAACCCGTATGGTCGAGAAAGAAGTAAGCACCGAGAAATCCAGTGGCCAGGTGAAGCATCAACCATGTTGAGGTCTTGCCCAGCGGCAGGAAGGGCAATTTCTTGCGTAATCCGTACAGGCCTAGTAGCAGAAAACTGGCCAGGAGAAACCAACCACTGGTCATGGCCAGGTCTCCGAGAGAGCGATTGCTGACATGAAGACGATAGTTGAAGACGATGATCGCCACCACGACAAAGAAGATCACCCGGATCGAAGGAGTTCTCAGGTTGAGCATCAGGAGTTTCCCCAGAGTGCAGTGGATAGATCTCGATCGCCAAAGTTGACCCGATGAAGGGCATCATGGGGGCATGCGTTGACACACGCTGGCCCGGATGGCTGATCGATACAGAGGTCGCACTTGGTGGCCTTGAGAATGGGGTTCCCTGAGGTGGTATCGATGATGGGTCTCCCCACAGAATCTTTGATTTCTACCGTGCGAATGTTGTCGTACGGACAAGATTCAACGCAGGTAGCACAACCGATACAGGTGGATTCCTGGATGATGACATTGCCACTGGAACGTTCACGATGGATGGCTCCGGTAGGACATCCGGCGAGGCATACAGGATCACAGCAGTGCATGCATGCGGATGCGACCATCAACTGTGCATGACGGTATCCTTCACGGATAAATCTGGGATTTCCATCGTGGGTCGTAGCGCAAGCTTTGACACAGTCGTCGCAATCTGTGCAACGATCGAGATCGATGATCATCGTCTGGTTGCCATTGATGGTTCTATGATTGACCAGAAATTCCAGGGCGTTCTTCGAGATATCGATTTCACGTTCAGGGCGGCTGAAGTTCTTGAGGAGGTCTTCCTTGGAGATATGGGGAAGAATGTAATTCTGGAAAGCAGGAGTCGAGATCAGAAGCAAGTCGGTGGATCCGATGCAGTGGAAATCCTTGGTGGCCACAGGAGTGCGACCAGAGTCGATCGCTTCGATCAGTTCTTCCATTCCGAAAATGTCTCCAGGTCTCAAGTAATCGACGGTTTCGGTGACTCCGCGAATGTTCCTGGAAATGCGAGCAAAACCGTTTAGCAGCAAAAAGAAACCATCGAGTCGCCAGCCCGCTTTGACGACCGGTGTTTCCTGCGCAAGAAGTGCATCCTTATTTCCCATGATCGACCGAAGGCCATGATTCCAATGATCGTTGCCATGGCGTTCGAATCGGAGCACATCCAGGATCATTGATTTATCAGTGGGAGGAATCTTGTGGAATAGAGGTATCTCGGAGAACAGGTTTCCTAATGAACGAGTTCTTACCTCTGACTCGAGGTACTCTCGGAACATCCTGGACTTCCGACAGATGTCACGGATTCCTTGTAATCGAACCTCGATGCAGGTCGTTTTCTTGGCTGCGAAGATGGTCGCACTTCTGTTGGATCTTCTGAGTGCTGCGATTTCACCGATCGACCTACCCAGCGGGATTTCAATTGACTTGTACTTTCGGCTGAATTGATCGATGTCACCAGGTATTGAACGTGAACGCCTGATCAATTCCATCAGATCGATGGTGGAGAATCCCGTTCCTGCATCGCTTCTTGATTCGGGCTCACTGGAGTTCTTCCATAACTGAGAGAGCGCTTGCCACCAGGTTCGTTTCTTCAGCATCTTGCTGGTCTGCAGGACACTGTCTCCGGTGGAATCCGTCAGCACGTGGATTGAACCGCTCAGTCCGAAGAAAACGGATCCGCCGTAATCGCCCTTACGGATGATGATATCTCCAGGTTGATACTCTATCAGCCGGGCATCGTTCTTGAGGATGTCGCTCAAGGTTGCGCCACTGGATTGAAAATCGGAGCAGGCAAAGGAAAGGACCGTCCCGGTCAGGGTCCAATCCACTAGATGATCGGAAAGTGGTTGGTCCCCGAACGGTTGATCCCATCTTTGTGGGCGATCAACTTTGATTTCCTGCTCATTCATCGTGGGTCACTCGCTCCAGGTGTATTACTGGGTCCCCGGTTTCGCGCCCCGATAGTCCGTATCTTTTGCCAGCAGTGGATCCACGCCTTCAAGGGAACTTCCGTCGTTAAGAACTGCGAATGCAACCACTGAGGCGGTGATTTGCTTCGCTGCGATTGCCATGGCGTCCTGTTTTTTCAAGCTCATCTTGAGGTTGGCGATGGCTTCCATCGCCTCTTTGATCTGGGGGTTGTCGATGGCCTTGTTCACGGCATCGAGTTTCTTTCTCAGTGCGATGAAGCGCTTGGCGTTCTTGACGGCGTAATCGCCCTTCCCGTTGGCCGTCGACACCGCCTGGAGAACGATTTCCATTTCCGCCATGATGCCGATGATGTGGAAGAGCCTTCGCTTTTCGATGGAAGCAACCTTGTTGTCTTTGCCCTTGGAATAAAAGTTGTTGTGACGAACGATACCCTGACTCCAGGAGACCAGTTCGAAATCACTTCCCGAAGAGTGTCCGCCGGTGTTTACAAGATCTTCGTGTGGGACGACATGGCAACTGACACAGTTCCTGGCGATTTCAAGGATCATCGATGGGCGTAGCATTCCCGCTGCTTCAGATTCTTTCCACCGTGCAGCGATCTCTTCGGTCGTTTCTTCACCCTCTTCCTTGCCGCTGAATTCACCATGCCGTTTCATCCAGTCTGCCGCTGCGCCGTGACACGATTCGCAGGAGATACCATTGGAACTCAAGGTGGTCTTCTCTCCGGATCGCTGAGCCGTACCGTGGCAGTCGATGCACAGGCTCTCCCTCGTGATCCGCTTGATATTCATCGCCTTGGCGATTTCCTGGCCTTCCTTGCTTCTGTGTACCCCCGTGATCGACTCGTGATGAGGTGTTTGCTCCCAGACGCCTCCGGAATGCTTGTGGCACTCGATGCACTCCACGGGGCC
The DNA here is from genome assembly GCA_018694835.1 of Planctomycetota bacterium. Taxonomy (GTDB): domain Bacteria; phylum Planctomycetota; class UBA8108; order UBA1146; family UBA1146; genus QNYK01. Next base: position 20,529 of record JABHOG010000059.1, read on the forward strand.
GAGCACTTTTGCGGGATCGAAACCTGGACCGGTCGGTAAGGCTTGATCCGAGGGTTTGTCTGTAGAGTGAATCGCTCCGGTGAGGGTGATGATGAGCAAGGTAATGAAAAGCAGTTTGCTGTGCATGTGGCGCCTCAAATTCGATCCGGGAAAACGATTAATCGATCAAGCTCCTAAATTTACTTCTGTAACCGGTTTGGCAACACAGGCGAGGCAATGCCCCGGTGTGATGTCAACTCCAGGTTCCTCTTCATATTCAACATCTCCGTGATGGAGGCGTATCTCGCATGTACCGCAGTTTCCTGCTCTACAACTACTGTCGATGAAGATACCCACTTCCTCTGCCATATCGAGGATCGGGCTGGTGCCATCCCAGGTGAGGGTGCGTTGACTTCGCTTGAAGTGTAACTTGTGCTGACCAGGATTTGTCGACTCTTCTCCGGAGTCTGTGGAGACTTTTGCAGGATTGTTCCTCGTGGAAGCGGGACCAAAGGCCTCCGTCAGGATGCTGTCCGACGATACACCGAATTCTTCCAGTGCCGGGAGCAGGTTCTTCATCATCGGTGGAGGCCCGCAGATGTAATACTGAAGGTCTCCTCCTCCGGTGATTTTCGCCAGGCAGTCGACATCGAGGAATCCGACATGGTGTCGATGATCAGTGGCATCCACTTCTTCGTCCTCTGCAGGCTGGCTGTAGAAAACATGAAGATCGACATTGATGCACTTCTCTACGATCTTCTGAATGTGTTCTCGGAATGGATGTTCGGATCGGTTTCTGACCGCATGGATGAAATAGCACTTTCGTTCGATCTTTTCGTCACAGATCGTCTCGAGCATGCTCAGCAGCGGTGTGACGCCTATGCCCCCTGCGAGGAACACTGCTGGGCGTGGATCCTGTCGATCGAGGATGAACTTGCCTGCAGGACTGCTCACCTCAAGGAGATCTCCAACCGCCAAGTTCTCGTGAAGAAATGTTGAACCAACACCGGATGGCAAATCTGGCTGATCGGGTGGCGGAGGAATTCTCTTCACGGTGATCTTGTACTTGCTTCGTTCTTTTGGCGACGAGGAGAGCGAGTAATTTCGGACGGTAGGACGCTTGTGACCAGGGATCCGTAGCTGGAATCCCAGGTGTTGTCCCGGTTCGAAGGGGGGCAAGGGCATGTCATCGAGTGGACGAAGGTGGAAGGAACAGATGTTATGCGCCTCTGGAACCTTTTCGTCGAGGATGAATCTTCGGTAGCCGCGCCAGGCACGGCGAACTCGATTCTGCTTCAAAGAAGCTGGAAGTTCATCCAGTTCTTTCTTCAACTCCTCGGTGGAGAGTTGCATCTCTTGCATCACTTTTTCGTTCTTCATGACCTTTGCCACCAGCGACCGGAAGGTGCTGAACGATACCAAGAGGACGATTCCGGATCCTATCCAGAAGGCGATGGATGACGGTTCCAATCGTCAAAACCTGACCAGAAACTCGGTGCGAATCCCATTGCTGTTGGCTCCACCTTCATCCATCTTGGTGTAGGCATCCGCTTGAACCATCACCCTATTGGTCAGTTTCTCCTGGTACCGCATTCCGACGGCTGCCGAGCCAGGATCGCTTCCCTCCGTCGGGGTTCTACCCCCGAGTTCCACGATGAAGTTCTTCTCGCCTCCGGACAGAATCCACTGGTAACCAATCGCTCCACCGAAGGAGCGATCTGCTCGGTTGCCCAGTGCTGGTTTGAAACTGCCGAGTCCCGCTGCGGCAAAAAGTATCCCTGCTTTTCCGAGCGGGCCTCCCTTGGCAGGTGACCTACCGGCGGAAGAAAATTCGTCGATCCCGAGAAACAGAGTGCCGTAGGCGTTGTCATCGGTGCCGTACGGCGTTGTCGATGCTTCGGCGAAAAAGAGCATGCCGTCGCTGACCTGTGCATTGTCCACTTCAGATGCGATGGAGGCACACCAGCGGATGGTGGTATTGAATGTGCGGCCCCACTTCTTGATGCGTTGAGAAGAACCGAGACCTGCAAAGAGACCATCGCCTCCCTGAGTTTCAGGAGCGGTCACTGCGACGAGATCTGCGTCGATGGTGCTGGAGTAGGTATCGGTCTCGGTCGAGATCCCGAACAATCTGGACTCGTTGGAGAGCTTGTTGTCATCTCGATGTAACTGTCCCCAACCGTAGAGCATGGTGAACCGCATGCTGGCTGCACCAGGAAAGGGAATGAAACGTGTGACACCAAACGCATCCATGTTGTCGTTGACGAGCATTCCGTCCTGTAGATCGACTCCCCATCTTCCCACACTGAAGCCGTAATCCAGCTTCTTGTTCCCTGCTGGATCGAGACGGGGAAACAACTCACTCAGTTCTCCTTCAAAGAAGAATGTAATCAACTCGAGGCTGGTGTTGTCGTACCATCCTTCACTGCCTTCCGGTTCGATGGTATATCCCGTGAACTTCCCCTGATCCTGGAGAGGCTGTAGCCCCACCAGAATGCGTTCCGTTCCGGTGAGTTGCAGGTTAGCGAAGAGATCGATTCTGTTGGCCCATTCGATGACTCTGTTGTTGTTGCCCGCTGGATCGATCACGTTGACCCCGCTTCTCAGATTGCCGTATACCCACAGAGATGGGCGCCAGACAGCGCCGGTAAGGATGTCGAACCCGCGCTCTAATCGTCCGGTTTCGAGAAATCCCGGTCCCAGTTCCAGCAGCGGTTGAGTCGGTTGAATCTGATCCTCTGGAATCAGGGGTATCGGGTAATCGGGCAGCCTGCTGGGGCTCTCATCATCCTGAGCCCAGCACGGCTGTCCGAACAAGCACAGGATCAGCCACAGGAGGGCGGCGTATCTCGTGGATTGCTTCAAGATCCCCCCCCATTCTTCTGCGGGACTTCTATCACTGCAGATTTTATTGCAACTACAACGGCACCTTTGACCAACTTGTCGCCAAGTTCTCGAGGTGACATGCCGTAGTCAAATCCAACATGCATTGTCTGGTGAATCAGGTTGACCGGAACGGCCTGGGAGACGAAGCGGGCCTCGACTGAATAGGGGCCGTGCCCGGTGAGCAGTTCGCCGTCCACGTGATACCGGGCGGTTCTATGACCGAGTGGCTCGATCCCTCTTCGGTGTTTTCTCATCCCCTTCGGGTGACCGTAAATGTTGTTGGGTCTAGAAGCAGGTCGGATGAATGGGAGTGCCGACACGGAGTTGTTGATGGTGAGGACCTGTTCCTGGTCACCTCCCCGGATATTTCTCGATATGAACTTGGATTGCAAGTTGAACAACTGCTCGTCCAGTTCCACCTCTTCATTGTGAACATAGAGGGAGAAACTATCCCTGACATCTCCATTAGGATCTCGATCACCGGAGACGAAGACCTGTTCACCGCGGGAATCCTTGACCTCGATCTGGACGACAAAGAGCCGCTCCGCATCGAATCCGGTCGGTAAGTTGTGGCCGGAGGTGAGATTCTTGACATCGAGTTCAAAGTCGATTCCATCTTCACTGGCAGCGGTCACACGGATGTCGGAGAGCCCGAATCCACGCTTCAGTACATCGATTCGTTGTTGCTTGGCCCATTCGAGCAGTTCGAGTTGCTTGTCGATGATGCCCCTGGCGATCTCACGATCATCGATGGAGGACCATTCCTCGGGGAACTGGTAATCCTCCGGACAGTTCTCTTCAAAGCGGTCACTGCCCCATCCGGATTCGACATCGAAGAGCAGCCATTCGGATAGAGATTTGAGCTGATTGGCATCCCTGTTGACCGGAAAGATTCCCGGGTGGATCAGGGAGTAATCTGGACCTGCGAAGAAGTGATTGGTCAGTTTTCGATCAGCGGAGGGAACATCAGCGATCACGGCAGCGGGTCCTATTTCGTAACCGCTGGGGATCCCCTGTTCGCGACCCATGTGGCAATCGTTACATGTGATCCCCTCGGCTGCTGCTGGGGAGTTCCGGTACTCGCTGATCAGTTCGTGTACCTTGAGGCCGTTGGGTGCGAACACCTCGTGGCAACTGCCACAGAAGGCAGGATCAGAAATTTCGGGGAACTTTTCTACCTCGGAATGGATGGCTCGTCCGACATCGTCACGTTTGGTATTGACCTTGTAGGTCTTGGGATCGTTGAGGATGCGGCTCAGTTCATCGTTTCCGTTGGGCCCCTTGACCGAATCGAAGACATCGCCCTTATCGATTCCCAGGCGTCCGGAGATCTTTCGATACGGGGCACTCATCCGGTGACATGTGACGCAGGTGATCCCCTCTCTCGAGGCGGGGTGTCGATCTAGATTCGAGATGCTGAATGGTTCGCCCATGTGGGAGCCCACCGGTGCATGACAACGGAGACAGAAGTCTCCATTTGTACTGCTGGTTCCCGCGTTCATGGCATTTTGCATCGACATCATCAATGGACTCAATTGCGAGTAGGCATGCTGGGATACCGACCACTCCTTGTATTGCTTCGGGTGGCACAGAGCACACTCATCTGCCGAGGGAAAGTTGCTTTCGGCAAACACCTGGGCGTGAGCCCCGTCGGGATCCAACGATACCTCAGGCTTCTCGGCCGTTCCTTCCGGGGAATCGTCGAGCAGGTCATCGCCGAGCAGATCATCGCCGAGCAGATCATCGTCGAGCAGATCATCGCCGAGCAGATCATCGCCGAGTAGATTGCTTTCCGACGCTTCGGTGTCGGGAGGAGGATCTTGCGCTCCGATCGCTGTTGTCGAATCGAAGAGGGGCAAACTCCAGCCGACCCAGAGGATGGAAGTGAGCAGTAGGGTTTGAAAGGCACGGTTCAAACTATGGAGTGTCATGAGCTCCTCGACTTACGGAAATTTGCGCTTCGATGGTCATTGTGGCACTTGTGACATTTTAAACTGTGTCTACCGACGAAGTTCCAGTGGATCGGGGGAGCAGTGGTTGAGCCAGAAATGTATACTACTTCATTTCCGATTCCAGTGGGCAGTTTGGCACTAAATCGTCGGGGGGCTTGCTGTGTGGACCGGTGTGTAGGCCGCTGTGGTGGACCGCTGTGGAAGGCCGCTGTATTCGGATGCTGCTGGTCTCTCGCAATAGACTCGTAGCGGCGAACCGATCATCGCCTGGTGACACTACTCGGGCCTCATTTTTTGCGGCAAGAATCTCCACTTAATAGGTGTTCTTTCCTGCGAACGGAAAGGACCGGAAACTCTACTCGAACTACAGCCTACTCTATTGTCGCGTTCAGCAATAAGTTCTGTCATTTCTTCTTCACTGTTGGAACCGTGATTCGCGTTGATTTCTCGGCGATCACGATGGCCCCTTCGACCAACTTTTTGGCCAGTGCTCGGGGTGAGAGTTCGTAATCGAATCCGACATGCATCGTCTGAAGAACCAGGTTCACGGGAACGGATTGAGAGATGAACTGCGCCTTGACCGAGTATGGTCCCCGTCCGGTGAGCAATTCTCCTGCGATATGATAGGTGGCAGTTCGATGCCCGAGAGGCTCGATACCTTGACGATGTTTACGTAAATTTTTAGGGTGGCCGTAGATGTTGTTGGGCCTGGAGGCGGGTCGAATGAAGGGGATTGCCGATCCCGATTTGTTGATCGTAAGCACCTGTTCCTGTTCTCCTCCACGCAAGTTTCTTACCAGCACTTTTGATTGCAGATTGAACAGTTGTTCATCGAGTGGGACCTCGCCGTTACGGACATATAGTGAGAATCCATCCCTGACATCTCCGTTGGGATCACGGTCTCCGGAGATGAAAACGAGTTCACCTTGTGAATCCTGGACTTCGACCTGAAGGACAAACAGCCTGCCGAGCTTGTCGGCGGGAAGATTGTGTCCGATGGAGAGATTTTTCACGTCGAGTTCGAAGTCGATTTCCTGTTCAGTGGCAGAAGTGATGCGGATTTCGGATAGACCGAATCCTCGCTGTAACGCCTGAAGCCGCTGTTGAGTCGCCCAATCGAGTAGTTCGAGTTGTTCATCGATGATCTCACGTGCGTAGTATCGATCATCGATGGAATCCCATGCTTCGGGGAATGGGAAGTCTTCCGGGCACTCGTCTTCGAACTGGTCGGTGCCCCATCCGATGTCTACATCGAAAAGGAGCCATTCAGAGATCGATTTGTATTCTTGGGCTCGTTTGTTGATGGGGAAAATTCCCGGATGGATGAGCGAGTAGTCAGGACCGGCAAAGAAGTGATTCGTCAACTTCCTGTCGGAAGTCTCTGCTCCGCCGACCACCGCGGCGGGCCCTTGTCGATAACCGGTCGAAACCCCCTCTTCTTTACCCATGTGGCAATCATTGCAGGTGATCCCTTGTGCCGCTGCGGGTGAGTTTCGATACTCGCTGAGAACTTCATGTACACGGAATCCGTTGGGGGTGAAGACCTCGTGACAACTACCGCAGTAGGTCGGGTCTTCAATTTCAGGAAACTTCTCGACCTCAGCGTGGATCGCGCGACCCACATCATCGCGCTCTGTATTCACCTTGTAGGTTTTTGGGTCTCTGAGAACGCGACTCATTTCTCCATTACCTTTGGCGCCCTTCACTGAATCGAAGATGTCCCCCCTGTCGAGACCCAGTCGCCCCGAGACTTTTCGGTAGGGGGCGCTCATGCGGTGGCAGACGACACAGGTGATCCCCTCTCTCGAGATGGGGTGTCGATCGAGATTCGAGAGACTGGCGGGCTCGCCGATGTCAGATCCGATGGGCGTATGGCAGCGAACGCAAAAATCTCCGGTGGTGGAACTGGTGCCCTTGTTCAAGGCCAATTGCAGCGACACCATTAACGGACTCAATTGTGAGTATGCGTGCTGGGAAACCGACCATTCTCGGTATTGCTTGGGATGGCAGCTGGCGCATTTGTCTGCCGAGGGGAAGTCGTTATTTGCGAAGATCTTCTCGTGTTCCTCACGAGAGTGGTCGACGACGGTTTGGCGGTCAGGTGAGTTCCCTGAAGGCTTTACCGTCTCCAGTAGATCATCCAGTAAATCATCATCTAGTAGATCATCACCCAGTAGATCATCACCCAGTAGATCATCACCCAGTAGGTCATTTTCCAGCAGATCATCGTTCTCGGCAGATGGTGCTGGAGGAGGATCTTGGGAATAGACCGGATGATGGAATCTAATGTGGTTCGCGGATGCCCCCGCAAGGAGGAAGATGCTGGCCAGCAAAACGAACAGTACAGAAGTCGTGGGTGCCTTGGGGATCAGTACCACTGTTTCCTCGATCTCGTCGTACAATTTGGTGTCGAAAAGTGTGACCATGGATCACTGAAGAAATCAGCTCGTCGGGAATCCTATCTGGATTTTACTTCCGTTACATTACTCAAAGAACATGAGTCGTCCTATCGAGGGGGTGAAAATTGAATCATCGGTGGTTATTTTTCTTGTTGAGTATTTTTCCTGTGGTGGATTTGTCCGCATCTCAGCCGGCAAGTTCTCCGTCGGCAAGGCCCGATATCGTCGTCATCATGGCCGATGACATGGGCTGGTCCGATATCGGCTGTTTCGGCGGCGAGATCAAGACACCGAATCTCGACCAGCTGGCTTCGAATGGTGTTCGCCTGCGCCAGTTCTACAACACGGCTCGCTGCTGTCCGACGCGGGCTTCACTTCTGACCGGTCTCTATGCTCACCAGGCGGGTGTCGGCCACATGGTGTACGACGGTGGATCGTCGGGCTATCGGGGCGAACTGTCCCCGACGACGGCGACCATCGCTGAACATCTGAGTGCCGCCGGTTACCGCACCTACATGTCGGGCAAGTGGCATGTCACTCACAACCTCGGCAAGGCAAAGCAGCGGATCGAGCCGAAGAAGAGGACCAACTGGCCCATCGACCGGGGCTTTCAACACTTCTTTGGCACCATTCACGGCGGTGGGTCCTACTACGATCCGGTTTCGTTGACCCGGGGCGAACGGTACCTCCCGGCGCCTGAAGGGGACTACCACTACACCGATGCCATCAGCGAAGAAGCCGCAAAGTTTATCGAGCAGAATGCATCCCATAGTAAAGCGGCTCCGATGTTCATGTATGTGGCGTACACCGCACCTCACTGGCCGCTCCACGCTCGCCCCGCTGACATCGAGAGGGTCAAGGGTCGCTACCGCGACGGTTGGGATGCGATGCGAGAAGCGCGACTGAAGCGTCAGCGCGACATCGGATTGATCGATGAGGAGTGGGATCTATCGCCGCGTGATTCTCGCATCAAGAACTGGCAAGAGACGCCGGAGCATCCGTGGCAGGAGAGACGGATGGAGGTCTATGCCGCCCAGGTCGAGCAACTCGATCGCGGCATCGGCCGTATCGTTGCTGCACTGAAGGCGCAAGGCCGGCTAGAGAACACCCTGCTGCTGTTTCTGGCCGACAATGGAGGCTGTGCCGAGGAGATCACATCCGGCTGGAAGAGTCTGACCATCCCGGAAAAAACCCGTGACGGTCGCGATGTGAAAAATGGCAACAACCCGAAAATGCTGCCAGGACCGGAGGTGACCTATCAGAGTTACGGTTTGCCGTGGGCCAATGCTTCCAACACACCTTTTTTGCTCTACAAGCATCATGTTCACGAAGGTGGGATCTCGTCGCCGCTGATCGCGCACTGGCCGGCAGGATTAGAGGGCAGGGGGGTGATTCACGATGGACCCGGTCATGTCATCGATCTGGTCTCGACCTGTCTCGATGCCGCAGGGGCGGCACCGATCACCGAACTGGATGGAATCGCCATGCAGCCGATCGAGGGCGTGAGCTTACTGCCGATTCTCTCGGGAGAGTCTGCCACCGAACGTCCCATCTTCTGGGAGCATGAAGGAAACCGGGCGGTGAGGCTTGGAAAATGGAAACTGGTCGCCCGTCACAACCGGCCGTGGCAACTGTTCGACATGGTGGCAGACCGCACCGAGTTGCATGATCTCTCCGAGCAAAAAGCACAACTGGTCGAGGCGCTGGAGAGCAGCTATCAGCAGTGGGCCCAGCGTGCTCTGGTCAAACCCTGGCCGTTGAACCGATAGCCCAGCTGTCGATTCGAAGTTCAGATCCGCCAGGGTGCCCGCATCGGCTGACGGATCAGGCGATTGGCTTCCTCATCGCCGGGAAAGGTCTGCCCGACCGGGTCATACTTCAGTTTGCGTCCGGTTCGAATCGCGATGTTGGCCAGGTTGACGAGACTGCACGAGCGGTGCCCGTTCGATTCGTTCAGTGCAAAGCGTTGGCGGGTTCGTACCGATTCATCGAAGTTGGTGGGCCCCACTTGCGGTGGTTCGGGCAACTCGTCGATGCCATCGAGAAGATCCGCCGGTTCGGTTCGCATGCCACGGAACACCTTGCCGTTGGGTCCTTCGATGTACGGTAGTCCAGCGGGATCCTTCGGCCCCCACTCCCTCGATTCGAGGATCAACTCGGTTCCATCCTGGTACTTCAACATCACCTTGCCCCAGGGCCCGCATGAATCGGGGTGTTGTGGCCATGGCGCGATGGCACTGATCTCCGATGGTGATGTGTGGTCCTTGTCGAGGATCCACTGCACCGGATCGAGGTAGTGCTGCCCCATGTCGGCGAGGCCTCCTCCGTCGTAATCCCAGTAGCCACGAAAGGAGCCGTGGGTGCGGTGAGCGGTGTAGGGCTTGTGGGGGGCTGGACCCAGCCAGGCGTCGTAGTTGAAGTGGTCGGGCACCGGTTGCGGGGCCAGTTGTGGTTTTCCGGTCCAGTACATCTTCCAGGCAAATCCGGTGTCGGGACTGACACGAACTCGAAGTGGACCTCCGAGTCGTCCCGATCGGACCAGTTTCTTGATGCGGCTGGCGGGGCTGCCCAGTCCGTACAATCCCCCCTCGAATCGGAACCAGGTATTGAGGCGGAACACCGCCTCGGTCCGTTCGATCTCCTGCACCACACGGATCCCCTCATCGATGGTGCGGCTCATCGGTTTCTCGCACCAGACATCGAATCCGGCTCGCGCTGCGGCCACGCTCATCAGGGCATGCCAGTGAGGCGGTGTGCAGATGTGCATCACATCGATGTCGGTACGGTCGAGCATTTGACGCCAGTCGCTGTAACCACTGCAGTTTCCACCGGCGTGTTTCAAGCCTTCCGCCAGGCGGTGGGCATCGACATCGCACAGCGCCAGGGTCGTTGCGGTTTGTCCCTCCCGATGGGGACGGATGTGGGCGCCGCTCCTGCTGATACCACCACAGCCGATGATGCCATGAGTGATGGTGTCGCTGGGCGCAATCCTGCCCGGTCCGCCTAGGACATGAGCGGGAACGATGTGAAACAGGCTCACTGCTGCAGTGGCACTGGCACCGAGCTTGAACAGTTCTCGTCGAGTGATGGGTGAAGTGGGCTCAGCGTTCTCATTCGCATCTGTGGGGCTCAAAATTCCTCCTCGTACATCTCCTCGGAGTCTTCCAGGTCTTCTTCGTCTTCCAGTTCTTCATGTTCCCGCAGCAGTCGCTGGCAATGAATTCCAAGCAACAGGGCGGTACTCCCCTCGATCGCCACACAGATGAAGGTGTACCTGGAGAAGGAACCGCCATCGAGGAGATAGCTCGAGGCGCGTGCCAGAGCAGTTCCCAGGTAGCACCACGCCAACGGTTGCAGCCACGTGGCATAGATCGGGTTCCACAGTGCGCGCACGGTTACGACACCGAGCATCGTCACCAGGCCCCCCATCAAAGCTCGCATCTCTCCCAGTGAAGCGGCGGAAAGCACACCGCTATAGGGTTCGCTCCCCTGCCATTCGAGCATCTGGTCGATGACCATCCTGGGTTCGATCATCACCCAGACACCGAACCCGATGTTGCCCAGCGCGACCAGCAAGAGAAGGTGTCGGATCAAGGTCAGGCCCCTCCGTCAAAGAGAAAGCGATGTTCCATCGTATGCCTGTAACTGTTCCCCGGTTGCAGGATCACCGAGGGCCAGGCGCCGTTGTCTTGCTTGTTGATCGCATCGGGCCAGAGCTGGCTCTCGAGACAGAACGCTCCATGTTTCTGGTACACCGCACCCTTCTTACCAGCGACTCCATTGAGGAAGTTGCCACTGTAGAACTGGATCCCCGGCTGGTCTGTCCAGATCTCCATCGAGTTGCCACTGGCGGGATCGCTGGCACGGGCGGCAAAGCGAAGAGTCCCGGCCTCTTGGAGACTGAATCCGTCGATGACGAAGTTGTGATCGTAGCCACCCGGGTCGTCGTCGCCGTTGCCGGGCAGTGCTCCGATGTCGGCCCCGATCGCCTTGGCGGAGGTGAAATCGAGTGCTGAGCCACTCACAGGGGCGATTTCCCCGGTTGGAATCAGGTTCTCTCCAGCGGTATAGCGGCTGCAGTGGAGTGTCAGAAGTTGATCGAGCATCGATCCGGAGGAGTGACCCGCCAGATTCCAGTAGGAGTGGTGAGCCAGATTGACCGGCGTGGCGCGATCGGTCTCGGCAGTCATCTCGACACGAAGCACATCGTCGTCGGTCAAGGTGTAACGCACGGTCGCGTGAACCTCACCAGGATATCCTTCGTCTCCATCGGCGCTGGTCAGCAGTAATTCGATGCCGATTCCATCTTCACTGGCGAGGGGTCGTGCACCCCAGATGGATTTGTCAAAACCCTTCACTCCACCGTGAAGATGATGGTCGCCATTATTGGTAGCCAGAGCGTACTCGGTGCCGTCGAGGGTGAACTTGCCGGAGTCGATTCGATTGGCACACCGTCCGACGATGCAGCCGAAGTACTGAGATCGTTCGATGTATCCCGACAGATCATCGAATCCCAGAACGATATCGATCATCTCTCCTTCGGGTCCCGGAACCAGGCACTCGGTTACGGTCGCTCCGTAGTCGATGATTCGCACACGCATTCGACCATTGTCGAGAGTGTATCGTTGAATCTTCACACCGTCGATCTGGCCCCATGGCTCCACCACGATTCCATCGGTCACTGCAGGTCCCATTCCATCTTTGGTTTCGGTGATCCAGTCTCCAGGTCCCTGACAGCTGACGGTGGTGACCACCGCGCTCAGGAGCAGGGTACGAAAAGAGTATTTCACGAGTCGTTCGAATTTCACGGATAGGATCCTCTCTTGGGTACCCAGCATGATGTCGGATCGCGGCCTCGGGTCCAGAAGGAAGGAGCGGGATCGTCGGGGCGCAGGAGATGTGGGGAGGAGCGGCACAAGGGCCAGCGATGGCGAGGTGTCCGCGAGGGATTCGTCGCAAATTGCCGATGGGAAGCGTTGGCCGACCTGTTGCGGACTGGATGGCTTTGAATCTGCTGGAAGGACCTGGAATGAACCGGGTTGAACTGGAATGGCCCCTGAAACCCCTTCACTTCGGCTTTCGTCAGGGTATGTAAGTGCTTTCATTGATATGAGTTGTGGTTCTACTGGGTGGCGGGTACCGGGGCGCCGTCGATTTCATGGCGTTTGCGACTCGAGACTCTCGGCGGGTCGGCGGAAGGCCCGAGGAGGGGCATCATCGGCGGATCAAGCGCAAGACCGGGTCTCCGGTTCGGTTGACCGTTGGGAGCGACATCGGTACCCTCCTTGCTTGCGATTGATAAGAGTGGCCCGAATCTACCGGGCGATGGTTGAAAGCCGTGAACCGACCGGGTGCAGCGCAGGCTCCCCGGGCAATGGACAGGACCGAGAAGATGGCGCGTCGATGCCAGATCACTGGAGCCGGAACTCGATCCGGCAATCGCAAGGCCATCCGAGGTAAAGCCAAGTACCTCGGTGGAGTGGGTACCAAGATCACCGGACTGACCAAGCGTCGCTTCAAGGTGAACCTGCAGAACAAGCGGATCTGGGTGCCGGAACTGGAGCAGTTCATCCGCGTTCGTCTCAGTGTTCGGGCACTCAAGACCATCACGAAGAAGGGTGCATACCGTACCCTCATCGATGCGGGGATTCTCCAGCCGCCCAAGTAAGGGCGGCATCATCACATCACTTCTTGTTCGTTTTTTTCTCGCTCGGCATCAGTCGATCGGGATATGGAATCATCCGACCTGCCCGGCTCGGCATCCCCGCCTTGACCTGGCGCAGGTGTTTCCCGAGTGTTGCGGATAACGCCGCCAGCACCTGCGGGTTTTCTTTTGAAAGATCGTTCTTCTCTGCCAGATCATCGCCGAGGTGATAGAGCACCCGGGTGGGGAGCGGGTGGTGATAATAGATCATCTTCCATGGTCCCTGGCGGATCGAACTGAACGGCAAGATGCCAGGTCCTCGTGGTCCCCAGAAGTGCGGCATGTGCCAGAACAGTGGCCGATTCGGATCGATTGCCGATTCGTCTCCTCTTAACAGTGGCACCAGGCTGCTTCCTTCAAGGGTCCTCTGATGAGCGGGCGGGCACTCCACTCCTGCGATCTGCAAGAGGGTGGGAAAGTGGTCATGACTGATCACTGGAGTTGTACAGATCCGCCCGGCGTCGATGGTGCCTGGCCAGCGGATGACCAGCGGCACTCGGGTGCCCCCCTCCAGCGCCGAACCCTTGCCACTGTTGAGCGGGTGGTTGTGAGTGTGCGCTTTTCCATCGCGGGCGTGAGCCGACAGGCCACCGTTATCACTGGTGAAGATGATGA
>JABHOG010000060.1 GCA_018694835.1 Planctomycetota bacterium
CGAAATCACAGAATTCGACGACACAGAACTCGACGAATCGGTACGAACCCCACTGGTGGACAACTGGGCGCTGGACGGCGCTGGTGGTCGGAATCCTCTTCATCTCGCCTGCTGTTATGGCGGCCGAGGAGTCTCCACGGAAAGCGCTGGTCCAGGTGACCAGAAACCTGGCGAAGATGGCCAGTGAAAGTGGATACCGAACTGATGTTGCGATTATTGGTGGGATCAGTTCCGCTTCCGATCACAGCATCGAGATCCCCAAGTACCTGCGAAGGACTCGGGCCAGTGTACGAGGAAAGGTGATGCACCTGCCCGAGCACAGCGCCTACCTGTACCGCGGCAAGGTCGCCATCGAGGAGGAAGGAGTCTGGATGAAACCGGGCACCAGTCGTCTCGGGCGAGAGATCGCAGGGATGTTTGAAGTCCCCACCGACCTGTTGACGAACGCACTCCAGAGAGGGAGCCGGATCGAGTGGGTGGCGAATCGAATCGAGACTCGTAAGGCGATTCGGGTGGCCCTGCCAGCGAATCAGTCGAGGGCTCGCTTCAGCGGAATCGACAGGTCTGGTTGTGTTGCCGCCGAGGGGAAGAGACTTTCCTACTTCCAGTCCAGGTTGGAGCGGTCCAATACCCAGACCACCATCATCGTCGATCTCGATCCAGCAGGGGTATTGCCGCAAAAGATCCAGATCGAGGTATTGGGAGCATACAGGGATGAGCATGGTCGCTCTCGCAAGGGGCAGCTGGCGTTCGAGGAAGGAACCAGCCATGCGGCGTTCCATTTCATCTACTGGCTCGATACCAGCGCAGCGGTGGGGCAGTTCAAAGTGCCGCAGAAGGCGCAGAGGTTGCTCAAGTAAGTATCATGTCAACCAAGAAGGTGCTCTCGGAGGTCCTATCTTCCGGGAGCATTTTCGTAGAATTTTTGCCCCCCGGCGGCTACCATCATTGGAACCCGGCCCGCTGGGTACCGTCAGCCATCTCCACTTGGGGCTGGTGAGATAGATCCGCGAAAGGACAGAGGCGTGAACAAGTTCATCTTCGTGCTGTTTTCAGGATGGTTGCTTTCAGTAGTGATGCTGGCTGGAGTTGGACTCCAGGCGTCAGATTCACGAGAGGAAAAGGCTCCCGATCCCGCCAAGGCCCTCAGGGAAGTCAGCAAGGACTTCTTGCGGCATTCGAGTAAGAGCGGCTATACCGCTCACCTCGTCATCGCAGGAGGCATGGCGAACTCGAGTGACCACAAGATCATCGATCAGGCGGTCAGCGAGGATTACTTTGGCCTGGTCCGGGGTCCCCTGATGCACATGCCGGAACAACAGATCTTCCGCACCCTCGACAAGGGCGCCCAGTTCGATGGCGATATCTGGCGGGTGCTCCAGTCGACCGCAGATGGCAAGAAGCTGGATCGGCTCTTCACCTTTCCCGAGAGACTGCTGGCCGATGCCAGCAGCCGGGGCAGCAAGGTCCAATGGCTCGAATCCACGGTCAAGCCGCGCAAGGTCAAAAGAGAAGTACCACTCGGTGGAACTGCGGTTGGATCCTCTGAACAGGAGGAAATGGTCTACCATCGCCTCCGGGTGACACTGCCCGACAAGATGGCACTGCAGTACTTCATCGAGGTGCAGAATTCAGGTTGCCTGTCTGGCGGCTGATGCATTTCTGAATACCTGTCCCGTGCGGACAGGACCCAGACTCGCAGCGTGCTCGATATCGACCTGGATCCACAAACGAAGACTCCTCGTAAGATGGAACTGCTGGTACTCACGGGGATGCGAAATGCCGATGGTAAGACCGCCAAGGGGGATGCTGCATTCTCCAAGGGAGTCGAGCATGTCGTGTTCCGCTACGAGTACGAGATCAACTCCGAGGAGCAGGTCGACCCCTTCAAGATTCCGGGTGCTGCCCGCAAGTTGATGCGATAAGAGACTGCAGGATCTTCAGTAAAAAAGGGCGCCACCAGCGGGTTTGCTGGTGGCGCCCTTTTTGTTGCTGTGAACTCGGCTGAGCCTGCTGGTGAGAGATTCACTCGACTCCTATTCGCCGGAAGCCTATTCGCCGGGAGCCTCGAGTGCTTCGATATTGCTCCGGATCGTCTCCAGTTGATGCTCCAGATCGATAGCAAGGGCCTTTTCTCTCTCGACCACTTCGGCAGCCGCACGACTGACGAAGTTTTCGTTGGCCAGTTTCTTTCGTGACCCTTCGAGCCTTCCCTGGGTTTTAGCGGACTGTTCCTGCAGGCGAGTGCGCTCCTTCTCGAGGTCGAGCACTCCCGGGATGAAGACTTCCAGGTCACCGTCGATGGCCACCGCACTGTCGATGGTTCGCTCCACCGTCGCTCCGATGGTCAACGAAGAGAAGCTACCGAGGTGCAAGATCAGTCCTTCCAGCGACTGGAGTTCGGACTGCGCCTGTCCCGAGGTTCGGACTCGTACCTCGAGCGGCTGGCGCGGCGGGATGTTGTAACGGGATCGAAGATCTCGGATGATCCGGATCAGGTCGCGGCAACGATCGAAGGCACCTTCGAGCACCGGGTCGCGCCACTTCGATGGCACCTCTGGCCAGCTCGCCAGGCACAGCAGTTCCTGGTCAAGAAGAGGCTTCTCGACGCCCCGCACCGGTGCGATTTCTCTCAGGCTACCCCACAGTTCCTCGGTGATGAAGGGAACGAATGGATGCAACAATCGAAGCACCTGATCGAGGCAGGTGGCCAGTACCTGTTGTGCAGTTGAGGCATCTTGAGTGGGGGTTTCTCCTTCGCCCTGTCGAAGACGCGGCTTGATCGCTTCCAGGTACCAGTCGCAAAGTTCACTCCAGAAGAAGTCTCGCGCCAGTCCGATGGCAGCGGAGGGATTGTAAGAATCCAACTGCTGTTGAACCTCGGTGCATGCGGCCTGTAATCGAGAGAGGATCCACCGATCTTCGGTAGTTAGATGATCACTGCAGGCGGGATCGAACTGGTATCCTTCCAGGTTCATCAGGGCGAAACGTGCCGCATTCCACAACTTGTTGCAGAAGTTGCGGCCGACATCGAAGCGCTCGCTGATCAACTTGGCGGCGGGAACACCTTCCATCGTGCCCAGCACATCAAACTCCTTGCCACTTTCCGGGCAGAGGTAGGTGAAGTTGTTTTGACCATGTTTTGCTGTGGCTAGGTCGATACCGTTCCCGGTGAATGGGCTGATCGCCTGCACCGGAAGTCGAATGTCCTGGGTTCCCGTTTGCATCTCGCACAGGACATATCGCATCGCATCGGTACCATAGCGTTCGATGATATCGACCGGGTCGATTCCGTTACCCTTCGACTTGCTCATCCGCTCACCCTTGCCATCGAGAATGTTAGCGTGAAGAAACACATCGGTGAAGGGTAAGTCACCCAGGTTGTAGAGCCCCATGATGACCATTCGTGCGACCCACAGGGAGATGATATCCCGGCCGGTGACGAGGCAGGATCCGGGGTAGTAATAATCGAGGCAGTTTTCTTGCTGTTCGTTGGCTGCGAGCGAGCGTTGCCCCTCTCCGACCTGAGCGGTGGCTGGATCGGGCCACCCGAGGGTGGAATGGGGCCACAGGGCGCTCGAGAACCAGGTGTCGAGAACATCGGGATCTCGCACCAGCCCGGCCGCCTCCAACTGATCACTGATGTGGGTCTGGGATGGGGGTTCCTTCAGGCACACCTGCAGGTGGCCGCCTTGCGCGGGAATCGTGCGGTGACCATCGAGATGGACACTGGTTCCATCGCTGTTGACCAGCCTCAGGCAAACATCGTCTTGGCCCTCAACGTGGATCGATTGGAGCAGGGACTCGATCGAATCGGCGTCGAGATCGCCAGACCATATGGGAATCTGATGTCCCCACCAGAGTTGTCGAGAGATGCACCAGTCACGCTTCTCCGCCAGCCAACTGACGTAGGTACTTCGGTAACGCTCTGGATCCGGATGGAAGGAGACGGTTCTTCCGGTGTGCGAGCTCCAGCCCGAAACCGCATCGATGGCTGCCTGTGCCAATCCATCGACCTTGAACTCGTGCTCCAGACCCTCGGCGCAGCGGACGCCCCCCTCGATATCTCCCATCCGGACAAACCATTGCAGCGACAGGTACGGTTCGACGGGGGTCTTCGAACGATCGGAGTGACCCACCTCGACCACTCGGTCCTCGACCTGTTCGAGCAGTCCTAGCTGCTCAAAGCGGCGAACCACTGCCTTCCTCGCCTCGAATCGGTCCTGGCCGGCATGGGGTCCTGCGGCTTCGTTGAGGGTCCCATCGGGGTTCAGGATGTTGATCGCTTCGATGCGATCTTTGTGTCGTTGCCACACCTCGTGGTCATTGGGGTCGTGGGCTGGAGTGATCTTGACGCAGCCCGATCCCAGTTCAGGCTTGGCCCACTCATCGGTGATCAGCGGGATCTTCCGATCGACGATGGGCAACTGGATCATCCGACCCGCTGCCGCCATCTCGGCCAGTTGAATCAGTGAGGGGAGTAACTGTTCGATCCTCGATTCGAGGCGCTGGACCTCGGAGGTGAGTTCCTCGATCTGTTTTGCTGGAGCGGCAGCCAGTCGTTCTCGCGCCTGCTGGAGACGCTCCTCCAGTACCGCGGCGGGATTGGGATGAACCGCAACGGCCGTGTCTCCCAGCATGGTTTCTGGACGAGTGGTAGCGACGATCACCTCGGAGGGCTCGCCGGGCTCGGGGTCGATCACCGGATAGCGCAGGTGCCAGAAGTGGCCGTCGGTGCTCTTGTGTTCGATCTCGTCATCGGCCACGGCGGTTTGCAGGTGGCAATCCCAGTTGACCATTCGATCACCCTGGACGATCAACCCATCTCTGAACATTCGATAAAATGTCCAGGTCACTGCCCGTTCGCAGATCGGGTCCATGGTAAATCGCTGTCGATCCCAGTCGCAGGAACAACCCATCGCTTTTTGCTGTGAGACGATTCGCTTCTGATACTGGTCCTTCCACTGCCAGATGCGCTCGACCAGGCCATCGCGGCCGAGGTCGTGGCGGTTCTTGCCCTCCAGTTCCAGCAGTCGCTTTTCGACCACTGCCTGGGTGGCGATCCCGGCATGATCGGTACCTGCCATCCAGAGGGTATTGTCACCTTGCATCCGGTGCCAGCGCGTCAGCAGGTCCTGCATGACATTGTCCATGGCATGACCCATATGAAGAGCGCCGGTTACGTTGGGAAGGGGCATCATGATGACGTAGCGCTGGTCACGATCATCGGGAATCGAGCGGAATGCGTCCTTTTCATTCCAGCGATTCGTGATCGAATCCTCGATGAGATTCGGATCGTAATTTTTGGTCAGTTCCTCGGCCATGGTGCCTCTACTTTCCGTGAACCAGGAGGATCTAGGGCGGTCGAAGACAAGTCAAGGGAGACAGCGAGATCAGGGGGGTGTGCTGGATACTGATGACCTGGCACGATACCGTGAGGAACATTCGCATCTGGTCCGATCATCGGATCGGCAAGAAGGGAGCCTCGAATGCGAGGGTGGAGGAGGATTCGGGACCTGATATCCCATTGGCTGCGAGTTCCCCGACGCTGGCTGGGCCACCCGGATCTCCGATCGTTGAATCGGAGGGCCGATCGATCGAGGCGAGACGTCGAGAAACTACTGCAGCGGCTTCATCCCGGAGTGGGTTGCGAAGTTGTCTCGGGCCCCGGGACCAGCCACCTCGAGGCGGGTTGTTACTCTCAAAATGGCGAGGATGGGGTCTTGCTTCACATCCTGTCCACTGCCGGGGTCGACCAGCGAAGTATCGTCGAGATCGGTTGTGGTGCAGCTGTCGAATGCAATTCATCTGCATTGCTGTGCGGTTTTGGTTGGAGCGGTGTCCTGTTCGATCGCGACCCTCAGCAGGTCAAGAGCGCACGGAGTTTTTTTGAGGAGCGCGGAGTATCCAACCGGGTAGAGCTGCTGGAGGTCGAGGTTCAGCCTGACACGATCGATGCCCTGCTGGCACAGCGATCGGAGCCCGATGTTCTTTCCATCGATGTCGACGGTTATGACTTCTGGATCTGGAAACATCTCACTGTGTTCCGGCCACGGGTCGTGGTGATCGAGGTCAATGCTTCCTTCGGGCCATCGGCATCTTGCTCGGTTCCTTGGTCTGCTGGGAGTGCTCATCATGATGCGTATCGTCATCATGTCCGTGGCTGGCATCACGGTGCCAGCTTGGTGGCGATGGAGGCACTGGGGAGAAGCAAGGGTTATCGGTTGGTTGCGGTCGAGTCGACCGGCACCAATGCCTTCTTCTTGCGGGAAGATCTGGCGGTCAGAGAGTTTCCACCACTCGATCCCGGACGGGCCTGGAGGCCTCATCAGGTCAGGAGTCGGCGGCACTCTCCAGATCGTCAAGCGATGCAACTGCAATCGCTTCCTTCGGTGCTCGTTGAGCAAGATGGAACCTCTGAGAGTTGACTGCTGAATCCACTGGTGGATGAGCGAATCGGAGTCGATGATATCGGTCAATTCAGCGACCAGGGAGGTGTGATATGAATGGGTTTCAGTCGAAGTTGGTGCACGGGGGGGAGCCGGAGGAGAGGGTCGGGGGAGCCATCGTTCCACCGATCTACCAGAGTGCGACCTTCGAGCAGGTGCCAGGTACTGGATACCATGACGGGCGATATATCCGCCTCTCCAATACTCCGTCTCATGACCTCCTCCACGACAAGTTATCACTGATCTGCGGAACCGAGGCCGCGCTGGTGGCATCCAGTGGGATGGCGGCGATCACCTCGACACTGCTGGCATTGTTGGGTTCCGGAGACACGGTGGTGGCGCAGGATCTACTCTACGGTGGAACCGAGAGTTTCCTCGCAAGCGAGGTGCCGAGGTGGGGGATCGAGGTGCAACGCATCGATGCCTGTGATGTGTCCAGTTGGGGAACGCCACCTCCTTCCGCTCGCGTGCTCTATTGTGAGGCGATCACCAATCCTACCTGTCGGATCGGGGATCTTCGAGCA
Organism: Planctomycetota bacterium; assembly: GCA_018694835.1. Lineage (GTDB taxonomy): Bacteria > Planctomycetota > UBA8108 > UBA1146 > UBA1146 > QNYK01. Next base: position 6,974 of record JABHOG010000060.1, read on the forward strand.
CTGGCCAGCTGGGCTCGGGACCACGGAATGATCTCGGTGATCGATGCGACCTTTGCCACGCCAGCTCTGATGCGACCGGTCGATCTGGGTTTCGATCTGGAGGTCCATTCTGCGACCAAGGCGATGAACGGGCATGGCGACATCGCCGCAGGAGTGATCGCCGGTCGGAAATCCTTGGTCCGCCAGGTCAAACACTGTCTTGACCATCTGGGAGGGCATCTCGATGCCAATGCCTGCTTCCTGTTGCACCGAGGAATCCGCACCCTCGGCTTGAGAGTCGAGCGCCAGTGTCAAAACGCCTTCGCGGTGGCGAGTTTTCTGGAGGGGCATCCGGCGGTCTCGGTGACGCACTATCCGGCGCTAGAAAGTCATCCGGATCATGCCCGCTGCCAGGAGTGGTTTGGTGGCAAGGGAGGTGGGGTGCTCTCCTTCGATGTTGGGGCAGGGGTCGAAGAGGCGGAGAGGATCGCCACCTCGATGAAACTGATGGCGACCGCTCCCAGTCTTGGTGGTGTAGAGACTCTCATCATACGACCGGCCAGTTCCTCTCATGCAGCGGTCGATCCTGCCGTGAGACTTCAGATGGGGGTGCCCGACTCGCTGGTCAGGATCGCCTGCGGAGTCGAGGATTCCGATGATCTCGTGGCCGATCTAGCCCGGGTGATGGGAAACCGTCGATGATGAAGATCGGGTTGGTGACTTGCCTCGAGATTCCCGAGGCCGATCCAGATGAAGAGATTCAGCTGGAGGCGATCCGCCAGGCCGGGGGAGAAGCGAGTCTGGTTCCATGGGACGATTCTCTGATCGATCTCTCCCGCTTTGATCGACTGATCCTTCGTTCCTGCTGGGATTATCCGTGGAGGGAGTCCGAGTTCAGGGAGTGGTTGGCGGCTGCCGACGGTCAGACTCAATTGCTCAATCCTCTGGCCGTGGTGCAGTGGAATCTTCACAAGGGCTACCTGCTCGATCTGGCGAGAGCCGGGGTTCCGGTGGTCCCCACCCGCATCCTGGCCGCGGGGCAAGGATGCGCCGCACTGGATTCGATCCTGGCCGAGGAACAGTGGTGCTCCGAACAGTGGCCGCAGATCGTCATCAAGCCGGCGGTCTCTGCCGGAAGTTGGCTCACCGCTCGATTTGGCCCGACTGAACTGGCCGGAGCCCGGACGTTCGTCGAACAGCATGGGGTCGACCGCGACCTGCTGGTTCAGCCTTACATCCGATCGGTCGAAAGTGGTGGAGAGCGGGCCAATGTCTATATTGCCGGGCAGTGGAGCCATTGCGTCGCGAAGTCACCGCGCTTCAGTGGGTCCGACGAGCAGGTCGGAATCTCCCAGCCGGTGCTGGCCGAAGATCTCGAACTGGGGGAGATGGCGATCGCCTGTAGCCCGGGGAAGATCCTCTACGGAAGGGTCGATACCGTTCGTAATCACCAGGGAAAGCCGATGGTCGCAGAACTGGAACTGATCGAGCCGACCTTGTTTCTGAAGGAGAACCCCGCTGCGCGAGCACTCTTTGGCGCCGCCTGCGTCGACCGCTCCTGATCGAGAAGTTGTCCACGGCGTGTCGGCTAGTTTCCCACAGACTCTTGCATTTTTTACCTCAAACCCGGTAGGGTGACGTCACGGCGCTCACGGGAGCCTGGGTTGACCAGGCTGGGTGTCGTGGGGAATAACCAGGGGGGAACGTCTATGAGGAAATCCAACTTGAGGATGGCTTCGATCATTTGCACCTTGTTACTGGTGTGTGGGATCGTCTCTGCTCAGCCAGGGAGTATTGTCACCCAGACCAAGAGCAATGTGCTGATCGATACAACCAGGGTCGATGAGATCGGTGTGGTGAACAAGACTTCGGCCAATCAGGTGCTCAACAACCTGGTGGGAACCTGGAAGTTCGAGTACTCGCTGAGCGAGGATCTGGGCGGATATGCCGCAGGAACTCCGGTGATTGCGACCGTCACTTATCGCAGAGACTTCTCCACCGGAGGACTGTATGGGTTCGCCGAGACGTTGACCCTCAGCGGTGCGTCGGTCAGTAATGGGACCTACTTCATCAACTGGAATGACACCACCAGCATGCTCGAATCGCATGGTCGATTTGTCGCAGGTGAAGTGGTGGCGATCTTTGATGAGTACCTCGACTCGATCAAAGGGGATACCTACTGCTGGATCGGTCAGCGCACTCAGGATGGGGTGGCCTCGCCGAATGTGATGATCGAGCGATGCATTCGCAATAACTCCTTCAATGTTGTCGTCAATGAACTCTCCGCCTCCGGCAATCCGCTGGCTCAGGTCTGGAATGTCTCGGGCGAGCGAGTCAACATGCTGAAGGAATGCCTCGGACCGTTCGTCACCCTTGCGAGTGAATGGCAATCCGAGAGTTACACCGATGCCGGAGATAGAATTCGGATCGAGCACAACGGTTACTGGGCTGCGGATGAAGCTTGTCTCGTGGTCGAGGTCAAGAAGTACACCAACGATGCGATCTCCGATAACACCATCCAGACCTTCTACTACGATACCGAGATGCATCGCATTGCTTTCACTGAAGTGGGAGCCAATGGCTTGGTCTGTACCGGTTACATCTCGCCGACCACGGAGCGAAATGGGACTCCTTGCCAGTTGAGAGTGCTGGATTCAGCCTTTGGCAATGGCGCCAAGGTCAGCACCATCAATAAGATGTTCCTCGTCGATTCGAAGACGATCAAGATCGACTTCGAGTGGGCCTGGTGGGAGGGAAGCGACATCACCTCCGAAAACGAAGTAGTTGATTTCGAGCAGAGGTTCGTGCTCAAGCTAGTACCCGCCTCGAATCGGGCCATCCCTCGGCCGGCTTCCTTCTAGGAGTCGACCGTTACCCAACTGCGGCGGGGAAGTCTCTTCCCCGCCGCAGTTGCTCTATATTCATATTCCGGGACCCCGAGTGGGGTCATTTCGATCGGTCGCGGCCGGAGTTCATTCGTTCGAGCCGATCACTCACCACATCCGGTGGCTCTTCAGCTAGATCATGGTGTTGCGCCGGGTCAGTGGCAGGGTCAGTGACCAGGTCTTGAAGTCTGATCGGTGCATTCCTGCTGGCTGCGCATCCCGTTCCCACTGGCCATGGCAGAGAGACTGCACCGCTGCAGGTCAGCAGCAGCCTGGCCCCATCATTACTTGTCGCCAGCGGGGAGTCGCCCCGGCCCCCGGACTTCGTCGCCCTTGATGCTGGAGAGCCGATCGCCCAGTCGTTGGCGCATCCCATTCGCTCGCGCTGACATCTCGACCACTACCCCAGGGTGCTTGGCTTTGACATCGACCTGCTCGTTGGGATCGATCTCCAGGTCGTAAAGAGCGAGGCCGGTTTCGATCTGGTAGTTGTACTTGGCAGGGATGCCATTATTCCCCGGTGGGCGCCCCTCGAGACTGCGATATTTGTGGGGGAAGTGTAGTTTCCACCTTCCCATCCTCATCGCCTCCATGTCGCCTCTGTGGTACCAGAAGTACAACTCTTCGTGAGGGGGAACAGCGTCCAGATCTCCCTGCAACTGGGGAACGATGCTGACTCCGTCGATGGGTAGCACAGGAGCGGTTCCGCCGGTCAATTCGACGATGGTGGGCAAGATGTCGATGGTCATGCAAGGAGTCGAGCATGTGGTACCGGGAGAGATGACAGGGGGATATCTCATCACACAGGGAACCCTTACCCCACCCTCCCAGGTGGTGCCCTTCCCTTCTCGCAAGCCGCCGGTGGTGCCGGCATGGTCGCCGTAGGAGAGCCAGGGACCATTGTCCGATGCGAACATGAATAAGGTGTTGTCGAGGATTCCGTGCTTCTCCAGCGCCTTTCGGATCTGGCCGACGGAGTCATCGATTTCGCGGATCACATCCCCGTAGGCACCAAAGCGGGTGGTCTGTCGGAAGCGAGGTGAGACACCCAGGGGCACATGCGGCATCGAGTGGGGCAAGTAGAGCAGGAACGGGCGATCGGCATGGTCGTCGATGAACTGCACCGCTCTGCGAGTCAGTTCGGCAGTGATCTGTTCCTGATCGTCGAGGTTTTTTATGATGCGCTCGACCTGGTCCTGTTGGTACCACGGTAACGGTGGCCACGCCTTGGGAGATTCCGGATGACCGGGCCACATGTCATTGCTGTATGGGATTCCACAGTACTCATCGAAACCCTGTGCGGTGGGGAGGAAGTTAGGATGGTGACCGAGGTGCCATTTTCCGTAACAGGCTGTGGCATATCCGAGGGGTTTGACCACCTCCGCAATCGTCAACTCCTGAGGATCGAGGCCGATCTTGGAAGACGGAACCAGTGCTCCGCTGATACCGACTCGGTTGGCATAGCAGCCGGAGAGCAGTGAAGATCGAGACGCAGAACAGACTGGCTGGCTGACATAGAAGTCAGTGAAGCGAATCCCCTCGGCGGCGAGTTGGTCGATGTTTGGAGTCGGAATCTCTTTCGAGCCATAACAAGAGAGATCACCCCAGCCCTGGTCGTCGGTGAAGACGATGACGATGTTGGGAGGGGACTGGATGACGGGAGGCTCCTCTGAATGCAGCATCGGCGAGGCAAGGAGCACCAGGATTGGAAGGAGTCGGATGTATGGATTCATGCCAGGGAGGATAACCCCGGCAACGAGCAGGGTCAGCCCAGGATCCCGTAACCGTAACTGGCCTCGATCGGTGTTCCCCGGGAGAATCGATCGGGAGCGAAGAAGTCGCTGTCGAAGTGGCCCGCACTTCCCTGTCCGATCATCGATGAAACCCCTCTAGCGACCGATGGGGAGAGTTTGAAGCCGTGGCCACTGAATCCACTCACGATCCACATGCCCTCGAGCCCGGGGACCGGTCCGATCAGTGGGTGGGAGTCAGGAGTCACCGTGTAGAGCGCCCCCATTCCACCCCAGGATGCAGCATGCGCGTAATGAGGGAGTCGTTTCGAGAGTCTTCCTCTGCATGCATGGATGAACTCCTCGCTGACACCCTCATCGTAGTGATCCGGATTCTCGACCACCGCATCGAGATTCATGTCGAGGAAGCCCACTCGGGTCCAGCCCGCCAGTTCTGGCTTCCAGTAAAGTCCATGGGTGAGATCTCCGTAGATCAGTCGACTTTCCTTGGCTTTCGCCGGGGGGTCAAAGAAGGATTGTTCAGGTCGAAGTGCAGTGAGTGGAAGTGAGACACCCGCTTCTTCCAGCAACTGTCCCGCCCAGGGGCCCGCGGCAACGATCACCATTGACGCTTGCAAGGTTGAACCGTCTTCAAGTTTTACACCGTGGATACGGTCTCCGTCTCGCAGGAAATCAGTCACCCTGCATCCGAGTCGAGCCTCGGCACCCGCTCGTCGAGCGGCATCCAGCACGGCATGAACCGTCTTCACAGGATGGACATTACCCGCCTCGGACTCAAAGGCTGCGCATTCGTCATCTGCGAAGGAGCCGCCAGGCTCGAGATCTCTGAGCTGGGAAGCGTCGAGGATCTTTGTGCCGACACCCATCGATTGTTGCAACTTGACATTTCTCTCGAGATTACTGCGATCGGACTCGGTGCAGATGAATGCCATACCTGGGCGATGAAACGCGATGTCGGTACCGTAACGCTGTTCAAATTCGGAATACCACTGGAGGCTTTCTCGTGCCATCCCGATGGTCACCTCGTGGGAATAGTGCTGGCGCAGGATCGCCCCCGACTTGCCGGTGGAGCCGGCCCCAGGGAACGACTTTTCCAGCAACAAGACACTTCCTGACGAGGACTCCGCCAGTTCCAGTGCGAGCATTGCACCCATGATTCCACCGCCGACGATGATGTAGTCGCTGTGAGTCATCAGGAGCTCTTTCGTCCGTTTCGATGGGCGCTCTTGGCATCTTCCTTGGCCAGTTCCCTGGCCAGATATCCGGTCACCTTGAGGAAGCCGTTGACCGAGGTCGTTTTCTGGATATCTGCCCGATAAACGCTGGTGGCATTGATGTCGATGAAGCAACGACGCCCGCTGGCGGTATCGATCCATTCCACTCCACCGATGTCGAGATCGGCCACTCTGAGGATCTCTCTCGCCTGAGCGACTGCTTCGGCAGGAACATCGGTCCAGGCCTCGAAGGTGGCATCCGGTTTGATGCCAGGCTCGATGGGATTTCTCGGACACCCCTCGGCGGGACACAGGTTGTAGGTGTTGTGAGCAGTGACTCGCATTGCAAAGAGGCATTCTCCATCGACGAACTCGACCCTGGAGATGGATCCATCAGCAGGAACGATCAGTTCTTGCAACAGCATCAGATGCCCGGGTGCGAACACTTCGTCATCATCGATGAGCGCCAGTAGGTGCTCTTTGTTCTCGATCCTGCGTACGAAGGCGCCACTGCCGCCAGTGTCCGGTTTCAGAATCAGCGGGAACATTAACTGGTCGATGACCTTGTGAACGGCACTGCGACTGCTGACCACCTCAGTGCGAGGAACATCCACGCCAAGTTGGCTCATCAGAATCTGCTGAGCGACCTTGCTCGTCTCGAGATGGAAGGAGCGAGATCCGTTGATCACTTTTGCTCCGGATGACTCCAGTGCTGCGAGCAAGGCATGGGCATGAGAGATGGCGCCATCATTCCCCCTCAGGTACGAGGAGGGGGAAACACGGTTGAGGTACAAGGTGTGCTTCCGGGCGCTGAGAAGGTCGAAGGAATGATCTCGAACATCGATCGGCTCAAAAGGGATCCCCGCTTCGGAGAGGGAATCAAAGAGCGGCGTGAGCCAAGCATCATTCTCGAATACCACGCCAATACTGGGAAGTGGCGTGTTTTCTGGCGAGAAGGAGGAATCGACGTCGGTTGTAACGTCTGAATCCACGCCGACCGACAGTGGTGTCGAGGAATCGAGTCCCATGGCAACCTCCCGGATGAGATCTGAAGGGCGCCTCCCACTGTGCGTCCACTCTCAAGAACTGTACCCCAGAACTGGTTAGATTGTCGAAGTGAGGAGCGGTTGAAATGGCCTGGATGGGCTCAAATCCCGTGTGGGAGCCAGATATTCTTCACCTGGGTACCACGGTCGAGCATCCGTCTCGAGCGATCCGAGAGTTCTCCTGGTCGCCAGCACACCTTCATGTTGCCGGCGGAGACCTCTTCCAGTTTGCGGGCGAGAGGTTCATCGGAGACATGCCACAGCAAGTCGACATCATCATGGCCAGCGAGCACCGGGCCGATCTCAGCGGCATCTCCAGTGAGGAGATTGAGGGCTCCTGCCGGCAGATCCGAATGTTCGATGATGCGACACATCTCGACAGCAGCGAGAGCTGCGGTCGAGGGGATCGCGATGACGCTATTGCCGGTGGCCAGTAGTGGAGCGCAGAGGGCCACCAGGCCCAGCAGCGGATTCTGTTGCGGGCAGATCACTCCGGCGGTTCCAAACGGTTCGTGTACTGCGAGAACCAGTCCTCGCCAGGGAGTGTCGTGTACCGCTCCATCGTGCTTGTCGGCCCAGGAGGCCCACCAGGTCCAACCCGCGACCGCCTGTTGCACCTCTTCGCGAGCTTTTGCGGCACCGCACCCGGTCATCTGGTCGATCAACTGGGCCAGATCATCGGAGCGTGGCTCGAGGTTCTCGGCGATGAACCACAGCACCTGTGCTCTTGCATGGCCTGTCATCGATCCCCACTTGCTGCGGTGTGAAGCTTCCACAGCATTGCGGACATCTTTGCGATTCGATCGAGCTGCCAATCCGAGCAATTCCCCGGAAGGGGATTGAACCTCGAAACAGTAGCCTCCATCGGGGCGAACCTGTTTTCCTCCGATGTACAGTTTTGCAGTGCGGTCGAGGGCCGGATCGGTAGAGGTGGAATTGACGACGCCGCCGGTGGCGGAAGTGTTGCCGTCGGTCGGGGTCATCGGTTTGACATCGCGAAGATAGGCGCGAAGACCTTCACGGCCGCCTTCTCTGCCGAAGCCGGATTCTTTCATGCCGCCGAATCCACTCGATGCATCGAACATGTTGGTGCCGTTGACCCAGACGGTTCCCGCCTCGACCTTGCGGGCGACATCGAGGGCAGTATCGATATCCTGGCTCCAGATGCTCGCCGCGAGACCGTAACGGCTGTGGTTGGCGATCTTGACCGCCTCCTGGGGGGTGCGGAAGGTGGTCGAGACCAGCACCGGGCCGAACACCTCCTGACTGGCGATCTCCGATGAAAGCGGCGCTTCACGGAACAGAGTCGGGGGGTACCAGTAACCCTGTTCGGGCAGGTCGATGGGGGGCTGGATACAGGTGATCCCCTCGTCCTTGGCGCGTTCGCACATCGCGGCCACCTGGTCGCGGTGTTTCTCCTCCACCATCGCACCGATGTCGATCGCCTTGTCGAGCGGATTGCCGACTCGAAGTCTCGACATTCGTTCCTCGACCTTGCGGTGAACTTCATCGGAGATCGATTCCTGCACCAGCATGCGACTCCCGGCACAGCAGACCTGTCCCTGGTTGAACCAGATGGCATCGACCAGACCTTCGACTGCGCTGTCGATGTCGGAATCCTCGAAGATGATGTAGGGACTCTTGCCACCCAGTTCCAGGGTCAGACCCTTGCCGCTCCCGGCTGTCGCTTCCCGGATGATTCGACCCACTTCGGTCGAGCCGGTGAAGGCCACCTTGTCGATGTCAGGATGTGCGACGATGGCGGCTCCGGTTTCTCCATCGCCGGTGACGATGTTGATGACTCCATCGGGCAGTCCCGCTTTCTGGCAGGTCTCGGCAAAGAGCAGTGCGCTGAGCGATGTCCATTCGGCGGGTTTCAGCACCACGGTGTTGCCACAAGCCAGTGCCGGGGCGATCTTCCATGCCAGCATCAGCAGTGGGAAGTTCCACGGGATGATCTGGCCGCAGACTCCCCACGGTTCGGCGCCTGGATCGGTTTCGTCGAGCAACTGTGCCGCGCCGGCGTGGTGGTAGAAGTGTCTCACCACCAGTGGAATGTCGAGATCTCTCGTCTCGCGAATCGGCTTGCCGTTGTCGAGAGATTCGACCACGGCAAAGAGGCGGCTCTCCTTCTGGATGTTACGGGCGATGGCATAGAGACAGCGAGCTCGCCCGTCGGGGCCCATCGCTTGCCAGGTCGGCAAGGCGGTCCGTGCCGCCTGCACTGCTCGATCGACATCCTCTGAACTCCCCTGGAGCACATCGCGCAGCGCTTCACCGGTTGCAGGACAACGAGACGAGAAGCGCTTTGATGCGGCTGGAGCCGACCATTCACCTCCGATGAAATGGGCTGGCTGGGTACCGCTCTGCTCGATCCAACTGCGAGCTTCCTCGGCGGATTCGACGGCGGGGCCCCAGTCGAGGGTTTCGAGCGACTCGCCAGGATTGTGTTCATCGGGTGACATCATTTTTATCCCATCGGATGCCGGTGGGCGGCGGAATACCGTCCGGTGGCATGAAACTCCAGTTGTCTCTCCAGATCAGAAAGGAGCGAAGAGGCTCCGATGCGATAGCGGTTGGCGGCCATCGATTCGGTTCCCAGTTCCTCGCGGATCAACATCAGGAAGGCGATCGCCTCCTTGGTTGTGCGGATTCCTCCGGCGGGCTTGAACCCTGCGAGGATTCCGGTCCGTTCGCGATACTCTCGGATGGCTCTGAGCATCACCAGCGCCACCGGCAAGGTGGCATTGACCGGTTCTTTCCCGGTCGAGGTCTTGATGAAATCGGCACCCGCTCCGAGGCACACTCGCGAGGCGCGTGCGATGCGCCGCAGGTCGCCCAGTTCTCCGGTGGCGAGAATCGTCTTGAGGCAGGTGTTCTCTCCACAAGCCTCTCGATAAGCGCGGATCTCTTCATCCAGTTGCTGCCAGCGCCCCTCCAGTACCAGGCTTCTCGAGATGACGATGTCGATCTCGTCGGCTCCCGCGGCGATCGATGAGTGGATCTGGTCGACCTTCATCGAGTGGGGGATCTGTCCTGCGGGGAAACCGGTCGAGACTGCGCAGACCTTGACCGGAGATCCTTCCGTCGCTTGGCGGGCGGATTCAATCAGATTGTGATAGACACACACCGAGGCGCAATGAAGGTCGAGAGGGAGGCCGTGCGCTTCGAGGATGTCGTGGCGTACCGGCCTTCTCGCCTTGGCGGCGAGTCGGCGCACGGTACCGGGAGTGTCATCGCCGGCGAGGGTGGTCAGATCGATACATGTGATGGCGTGGGCGAGCCAGCCGATCTGCCACGACTTCTTGACGGTTCTGCGGCCGGTCAGGGTGCTGGTTCGCCGTTCGACCGCCGAGCGGTTGACGCGGGTCGACAGCACCCAGTCCAGATCGAGATCACTGCCGGGGTTGATCAAGGTGTCCTCCTGGCGTCTAGCATCGGTTGCCGGGGCCCAGAGGTCAACAAACTCCGCAACAGCGTGATCGATTCAGCGTTGATTTTTCTCGGGAGAGGATTCATTACAGAGGGTGGTGAGCCATTGCTGGGCACCAGTGCACCATTCCTGCCACATCTTTTTACTCTCTGAATCCTGGGCCTGATCTGCCGCCGCAATCCTCAAAGCACGCTCCTCATCGATGGCCTGCTGGTACCGCTGCAGATCATCTGGCCGTGGAGAGGCGACCGCCAGTGCCGATGCCATCAGCGCCACGCTCATGCGCCGCACCATCCTCGGGTCGACATGAGAGAGGCGATCGAGGCTGGTGTGGTAGGCGAAGTCGGTGAAGTGCCACATCAAGATGGCGGGCACACCGCGCCCGAGGAACACATCATGATCGCTGCCACCCTCCCAGGGGTGTTCACCGATGACCCAGCCATTGGAGGCTGCCGCCACATCTTGCATCGCCAGTCTTGCGATGATGGAGACGCCGCTCGGATGCAGATCGGATTTCCGAACACGGCCCGAGCCCCAGGGGGTGTGTGAATCGGGAGGCAACACCCGCAGCGCCCCGGGATCGGGGGAGCGCTCCAGCAGGGCGATGGCTCCCGTCATCCCTTGTGAGGCTCCGATCATGTCGGCGGAGAAGGCTGCGATGGTCTTTCTCTTGGTGTGATCGAGGAAGATGCGGCTCATCGTCATCTCGTCGCCCCAGATGAACGAGATGCTACGAGCGGGCCACTCGATCTCTTTCTTCCCGAGTGCCATCACGAGGGAGCGAACCCCCTCCATCTGCCCGCCGACTCCGCTGGCGTTGTCCACCGCACCCGGTTCCTGTACATGAGCAGCGAGGGCCACCACCTCGTCAGGAATGTTGCGGCCCACGATGGTGGCGACCACGGTACGTAATGGGCGCTCATCGAGCTGGACGACTGCTCGCAGAGCCACGCGCGCTCCGGGATGCTGGCGCAGAGTCTGGTGTACTCTCGGAGAGATCATCGCGACCGGAAAGTCGCCACTTCGGACACTCGAGTAGTGGATGGCATCGAGATGACGATCGCCACCGCTGGGGTCGACGGTGAAATCAGCGAGTTGTGACGAAAGCACCGCAGCGGCGCCCTTGCTGCGGGCATCCCGCATCGCTCTACCGATCGATCGGTCGGTGACGAAGACATCACCCTTCTTCAACTGGTCGAGGTCAAAGCAAAGAGGACCCTCCACATCACAGGATGGAGCGTGGACCGGTAGCATCGTTCGATGTGGGGCGCGGCTGTTGTGAAAGCGCAGCAGGGTTTGATCCGGCTGATCCGTCTGCTTCATCACCAGGCTTGCCGATTTCGGTGTCCACGCCGGAGAGCGCATCGGAGTCTTGATCACCTCCAGTTGGAGCCGGTCATCGGTGCCGAAGCCGCTCTTCTTCAACCGTTCGAGCAGATGGTCGAGGGTCGCCTCGAACCCCTCGTTACCTGGTTCCCGGTACCATCCATCGGCGAACTCGATCGTCTCGAAGGCGCGGGCCGGATCGTACCCGGCAAACAACTGGTCAGCCCAGCGCGCCGTCGCGGTGGTTCCAGGGGTGGACGGCGGTCCACCATGCTCTTCGCTCCCCTTCAGGGTGCCATCTTGGGTCAGCCGAACCATCTCCTCGCCGAGTACATCGCCGATGCCGAAGTAACTCTCGGCATTTCCGAACCAGTGATGGCCGTGACCCTTGTTGGGAGAATCTACCGGTCTGCGCATGAACTGGGCGGTCGAGACATAGGAGACGGTGCCGCGATACTGGGGACGTTCCGCCACCGCAGCCTGAGCGTGACGAAGCGGCAGGCTGCCGGCGTTTCCCGTCTCGCCGATCACCACCGGCAACTGCGGAGCATCGAGCTCCTGGCGCAGGTCGTCGATCAGATGGGCCAGGTTCTGTTCGTACGCTTCCACTGCCCCGTCGGTATAGATGTCATTCCAACCCTGAAACCAGAAGAAGCCGCGTAGTTCGGTGGGGCGTCCGGCTAGATCGGGAAACTCGGTCTCGATCGCTGCCAGTGCCTCACGGTATTCCTTCAGCATCTGGGTGTAATAGGGGCCCGTCTCACCACCGGCACTCGGTGGTCGGAAATCGACATGCAGGCTCTTGCCGCCCCAGCAGGTCTTGATCAGCAGCACCGGAGCGGTGTTGGCATCGCCGAGGCGGTGGCCAATTTGTAACTCGGGTCCAAAATGGTGCAGGTCGTCATAGACAGCATAGCCGATGGAGAGGGGACCGCTTTTGAGAACGTTGTTGCCGGTGCGATATCGAACCCGCACATCGTCACGAGTGGCCCAACTGCCGTCTTGGTCTTGTAGATGTCCCATTCGCTTCGCCATCGCCGGATCATCGAGCAGCCGGATCAGCGTCCCGCGGCCGCCGTTGTAGTGCTGCTCGTGGACCAGGTCGACCACCGCCTGACCCTCCATGTTCGACTGGCCGGCGAGCAGAAAGACCTGGATCGGTGCGTCGTCGGCCGCCGTCAGCGGCTGAGTCGCCAGCGGCTGTGTCGCCAGCGTCAGTAGCAGCAGTGATGAGAGGAACATCGGTATCCTTCCGCAGTGGTGATTCTTGAAGATGTCAGGGTACTGTAAATGCGCAAGCGATGCGTCAGCGGATCAGTCCTTCTCGACGATCCGCTGGAACAGGATGCCGCTCATGCCGCCGGTATCGAGGGTGAATCCGGTCACTGCACCTTCCTCATCTCGAATCAGGTGCATCTTGAGCCACCTTCCCACCGTCAGCAGGTCGTCGCCGGTCACGGCGATCGCCAGCGGCGCCCCCTCGAATTCGTCCAGCGCCACATCGGTACCGCTGCTGTGGATGATCGACCACTCACGATCGAGTTCGTTCGAGTGGTATCGGCCCAGCACCTGACGGTGATCCCACTTCTTCGCATCTTCTGGCGCTGCTGCGGCACTGTCATCTCGATCGCGTCGATCGGTGGTCCTGTCCGGTCGTTGAAGGAGAGCAGGGACAAGATCCTCGACCACCAGCGCGGCGATCTGGCGGCTGATCCGGCCCGGATCGAAGGCGTTGCAGTTGCCGAGGCAGATGATGACGATGCCCTGCTCAGGGAACGCCGCCAATGAGGTGCGAAAGCCGACCCAGCCGCCGCCATGTTGCAGCATCCGCTGGCCACGGAAACTGGTATCGACGACACCGAGGCAATAATCGAGCACCTCGCCATCGTTGAGCGTGAACTTCTGTTGCAAGCGCTGCAGCAGGTTCGCACCGAGGCGCCCCTCACCGAGTGCGGTGGTCCAGGTTGCCAGATCCTCGACGGTGGTGAAGACCCCGCCGTCGCCGACATGGTCGAGCACCGTCTCATGAATCCGGTACTCCCCCTCGCCGATCTCCGCATAGCCGGTGGCTCGCTTCGGTGTCACCTCGAGGTGATTGTCGTGGTAGTGGCTACTGGTCATTCCCAGCGGTGAGAAGATCTTCTGGTCAGCGTACTGGCGCAGCGTTTTCCCCGAAGCGCGCTGGCAGATGACGCTGAGCAGGAAGTAGCCGCTGTTGCAGTAGGAATGTTTCTCGCCGGGGGAGAAGTTGAGTCCTTTTTGACGGGCGATCAGGTCGATGGTCTGTTGCGGGGTGAAGAGATCTTCATTACCGATCTCCAGCAACGGCATCAAGGAAGTGTAGTCGCGCAGGCCACTGGTGTGATGCAGCAGATGTCGGATGGTGATGGTCTCATCGTATTCTGGAATCTCTGGCAGCCACTTTCGAATGTCGGAATCGAGGGTGAGCACTCCTTCATCCTCCAGCAGCAGAATGCAGGAGGCGGTGATGTGTTTCGACACCGAGGCGATGCGAAAGACGGTGTCGGCACCGTTGGGGATGGAGTGATCGAGGTTGGCCATGCCAAAACCACCGCTGTAGATGATGGTGCCATCCTTGACCACGGCGATGGAGCAGCCGGGGGTGTCGGGTTGGTCCCAGCTCTTCAGCAAGGTGGCGATGCGGGATGCCAGTTCATCGACTTTTGGCTGGTCCAGGGCCGTGATCGAGGGGCAGCAAGCCAGCAGCATCAGCAACCAGGTCAGGACAGTGGCACGGCGAATCATATCGGTTCTCCACTCTTTTCATCTGCGAGTCGTTTCTTGACAACGAAGTCCGGTTTCATCAGCAGGAGCAAGACGATGGGGATCAGCGCGCTGGTGCCGCCCAGCACGAACAGTTGCCACTGTTGCCACTCCAACTTGTTCAGTTGCGTTCCCAGCAACATGCCGAAGTTACTGACCGACATGTAGAGGGTGAACTGGGTCGCTGCCGCCGTGGTCCAGGAGATTTTCATGAAGAGCGAGAAGAGTGCGACCGTCTGGAATGCGGTGGCTCCCTTGAACAGGGGAATGATCCACAGCGGTGAAAAAGAATCGCTCAGCCAGTAAGGATGTAGCAGGCCAAAGACGATCAGGCTGCCGGACGCGATCAGTCCACCGATAAAGGCCATCTTGCGGCGGCCGAAACGGTCGCAGAAGAAGCCGCCGGCGATGGCCCCGATCACCTCGCCACAAACTCCGTAACTGCCCTGCGCCTTGGCGTATTCGATGGCGCTCCAGTCGAACACCTTGACGAAGGTGTCGGCGGCGAGATTGATGAAAACTCCCTGGCACACCGAGTAGAGCATCGCCACCAGCACTCCGATGGCAGTGGTCCACAGCGTCAGTGCCCGGAACAGTTCCTGCATCACGATAATCGGAGACCGAAGTGCAGCGGTTTGTCTCGATACGGTTTTCCCCCTCGACCAGGGGAATCGTTTCTCTCCTGGTCTCTCGGTCACCATCAGTACTGCCGCAAGGATCACCAGGACCATCGCCGCCTGGACCTGGATGGTGGCGTTCATGCCATAGTTTTCGATCATCACGGCGCCACCGTAAGTGCCGACTGCGGTACCAAACAGTTTGGATGCCCACATGAACCCGTTGACGCGTCCGCGCTCTTCCTCTTCCAGGATATCGACGGCCAGTGCGTCGGTAGCGACGTCTTGCAGTGAGGCGAAACAGTTGTGGAGGAAGAAAACACCACTGACGAAGACGATGGCGCTGACGGAGGTGGCACCGACTACCACTTCGGAATCGGGGATCCATGAGAAGAATCGGGACAGCCACGGGGACACCTCGACGGTGGCTTCGGTGGTGAGGGGGCCGATCTCTCCGATCTGGTCGGTGGCCAGCAGAGTCACCGCCATGCCGAGCTGGGCGATGGCGATCCACGGTCTTCGTAGGCCCAGCGCCGGCCAGCGGATCGAGTCGATGAGAGGTGCCCAAAGAAACTTGAAACTCCATGGCAAGATCGCAACCGAGGAGATCAGCACCGTCTCTACCCTGGTGAAACCGCCCTCGATGAAGACTGCGATCAGCGCATAGATCACGAATCCCCAGGGGAAACCCTGGGCGAAGTAGAGCAGACACAGCATCGCGGTGCGTAAGCCCCGGTGGTCCTTCAGGTTCATGATGAGGCCGTTACCTTCCCGGTGGTCGGTCCCTGGCCGAGGCACGGTAGCCACGGAATCTGCTGCGAATCACCAGGATGCGCCCGATTTTGCCGAAATCGACCCGAAAATTACCGGGGTTACCGTGTCCGATAACGCTGCGGAACTGGATAGAAGGGTAGGGCGTTGACCGCCTCCAGAAGGAAAGGACCAACCATGACAGCCAGAACCACCCTACTCCTCTCCTTGCTGACGCTGGTCCCGATCGTCTCGATCGGTTGCTCTGCCCAGTACACCTACACGCGCGCCGTCGGATCGTGGAAGAGCGATACTTCGATCGCTCCCGTCGAGGCGGCGACCAGCTGGGTCGATCGGATCCGCTGCCAGTTCGAGCACAGCATCCTCGCCGACCTCGAACTGAAGATTCTCCCCTCAGGGGAATACACCGTGACGCTCAGTGGCCGTCAGTTCTCTGGCAAGGCCAGGATCACCACTTTGCTGGGCGAGGGTCTGGGTGTCGCCACCGAGATCGGCAGCCTCGAGGCGCAGGGCCGCATCCGGATCGTCGACGAGAACCACATGATCCTTGAAGGAAACGGCACCGAGATCTCGCTGATCCGCTGCCGCTAGAGCCACCACCCCTGCCGACACCCCTGCCGACACCCCTGCCGACACCCATTAGATCGAAGTCCGGGGCATTTCATCTACCGACAACCATCGAACTGGATCCATCGGTTCCGAAAGTGGATAATCTGTGGTGGGAGGCGATAGAGATGCATTGCGTGAAGTGGTTGCTGCTACTGATGGTTCTCGTTCCCGGGCGGGTCGTCGCCGATGTCGAGGTCTGCGAGAACCCCGAGATCGATTTCGGCGGAGCCAACGGCACCCCTCAACAGGTGACGAGCATCGTCAGCATCACCGACAGTTTCATCATCGAGGATCTACAAGTTGTGGTCGAGATCTCGCATCCGTTCATCGGTGATCTCACGGTCGATCTGGACTCACCGGGCGGCACCACGCTGCGACTCCACGACAGCGACGGTGAAGACACCGAGAACATGCTGGTCACCTACTCCGATGAAGGGGTTCCCAACGGCTCCGAACTGTATTCTGGCGGCTGCTACATGCAGCCCAGTAGCGGAATGATGGCGATATTCGATGGCCAGCAGGTTGCGGGGCCCTGGACACTTTCAGTCTTCGACGGTTTCCCGTCGAATAACGACGGCACCCTCGAGAGCTGGTGTTTGCGTGCCTTCGAGTCCCCGACCAGTGTCACCAATCCGTGTGCGCCACCGCCGGTGCCCGAACCGAAAACCCCGATCGCCGAGCGTATCGTTCTGGTGCTGATCGATGGCCTGCGCTATTCGGAAGGACTGGGGCACCCGACCCGCCAATATGTTCCCCACATGGATACCCTCGCCCAGCAAGGTGTCATCATCGAACCCTTCTTCAACGACGGTGTGACCGTCACCGTCGAGGCGATTCCGGCAGTCATGACCGGTTCGTGGGCCGGAACGACTTCCTTTTTCGACCCCGATTGTCAGGTCAACTCGATCTACTCCAATACCCCTTACGTTCATGAATACATCCGGCGGCAACTCGGTTTCCCGGCGCAAGATTGCGTCTACGTACTGGGGCCCTACTGCCCGTGGAGGGGCAGCTTCCATCCATCTTACGGACCCGACTACTGGCCCCAGTGGATCTCGACAGGCGGCGGCGACGATGCCAACTGGGTGGAAGCGCAGAATCTCCTGCAGACAACAAAGCCGCGCTTTCTGACGCTGTATCTCCCCGATGTGGATCATGCCGGACACGATGGTATCTGGGTCGACTATCTCGCAGCCATCGAGCGAGCCGATGAGATCATCGGTGAGTTGTGGACGTGGATCCAATCGGACCCGGACTATGCCGACAACACCGTGATGCTGATCACCAACGATCACGGTCGTCATACGACAAACTTCCAGGGACACGGCGACGGTTGCAACGGCTGCCGTCAGATTGAATTTCTCGCCATCGGCCCGGGGATTCGTACCGGTTTGATCTCGACGATTCCGCGGACGACCCCCGACATCGCACCGACGCTGGCCCGATTGCTGGGAGCAGAAGCACAGTTCTCCAGCGGTGAGATCATGAGCGAGATCCTCGAACCGGAGATGTTCCTCAGAGGCGATGCCAACATGGATGGGGTGCTCGACCTCGGTGACGTGGTCACGAATCTGTCAGTGCTGTTCGGGGGGATGCCAACTACCTGCCAGGCCGCTCTCGATAACAACGACGACAATTCTCTCGATGTGGCAGACCCGATCTACCTGCTCACATATCTATTCCAGGCGGGACAGGTTCCATCGTTGCCCTATCCCAATTGCGGCATCGACCCGACCGGAGTCACTCTCTCTTGCACGGGTCATCTCAGGTGTGAGTGAGCATCGGTTCAGCAAGAGGTTTCCGTAACATCTGGCAGATCAGGAGTGGCGACCTTCCGCGGAAATCCCCTGCCCCAGTTCCTCGATGTCGAGAGTTACGAGTATGGAAATCTTGCAGCCCTGATGGCCACCTTCACCGCTGTCTTCCTTCTCAGGCCGCCCCACAGCTAGTCCACCCAGTCCACTCAGCCCTCGACATACCACCTCATCCGGCCGCGTGACCTCCTCCACTCTCTCTTGTACTCTACCTCTTCCAGAAGTGTCCCCCTGGACCATTTCCAACCCGATGAGGAGTACAACCGATGAACAGAAGCAGAGTCTCGATGTGGATCGTGTTCGCGCTGTTGTGGTCACTCGGGCCGCTGACCACCGCGGGTATCGCGCAAGAGGATGAGAAGCCGCAGTACAAGGGGCGCATCATCGCCCAGACGATGCACTGGAAGGGTGCCGAGTGGCTGCTCAGGGAGACGCGCGAGAAGGAGGAGCGGGTCTCGGTGCTGATGGAGGCGCTGGGAGTCGAGGCGGGGCAAACCGTCTGTGATCTCGGCTGCGGCAACGGCTATCACGCGCTGCGGCTGGCCAAACGGGTCGGGGACTCGGGCAAGGTCTACGGCGTCGATATCCAGCAACCGATGCTCGACATGCTCGAGAAGCGCAGCAGTGCTGCGGGACTCGCCAACATCGAACCGATCCTCGGAGGTACGGACGATCCGAAGATCCCCGATGGCTCCTGCGATCTGATCCTGCTGGTCGACGTCTACCACGAGTTCAGCGATCCCGAGACGATGCTGGCCAAGATGCGTAAGGCACTGAAACCGGATGGCCGTATCGCCCTGGTCGAGTTCCGCAGCGAGGATCCCGAGGTGCCGATCAAGAAGCTGCACAAGATGAGCAAGGAACAGATCCTCAAGGAATACCTGCCGGCGGGCTATCGTCTCGCGGAGCAGTTCGATGACCTACCGTGGCAGCATCTGATGTTCTTCAGACGCGATGACTCTCCATCGCAGGTGGATGATTCGCCACCCAAGAAGGATGATTCCCCGTCACAGGCGCAAGGTGACTGGATTTCCCTCTTCAACGGCAAGGATCTGAAGGATTGGAAGATCAAGTTCGCCGGCCACGATCTCGGTGCCAACTACAAGGATACCTTTCGCGTCGAGGATGGAGTGCTGAAGGTCGACTACAGTAACTACCAGAGTTTCGACGCCAAGTTCGGCCACATCTTCCACAAGGAATCGTTCTCCCACTACCGGCTGCGGGTCGAGTACCGCTTCGTCGGCGAGCAGGTTCCCGGCGGTCCCGGCTGGGCGTTTCGTAACAATGGCCTGATGCTGCATTGCCAATCGCCGGAGAGCATCGAGAAGGGGCAGGACTTCCCCGCTTCCATCGAGGTGCAACTGCTCGGTGGCCCCGGTGGCGACAGTAAACGCAGTACTGCTAATCTTTGCACTCCCAGTACCAACGTTGTGATGGACGGAAAACTGCTCACGCGTCATTGTCTCGATTCAAAGTCGGCGACCTATCACGGCGATCAGTGGGTCACTGTCGAGATCGAGGTGCGCGGCAATGAAGTGGTGAAGCACATCATCGACGGCAAGACGGTGCTCGAATACACCCAGCCGCAACTCGATGAGCGCGACGCTTACGCCAAGAAACTGATGGCCGCCGGAGCCCAGAAGATGCTCAGCGAGGGCTACATCTCGCTGCAGGCCGAAAGCCACCCGACCGAGTTTCGCAAGATCGAGCTACAGAAGCTGGATCCCCGGTAGGCAGAAAAAAGAAAACGCACCTCGAGTCATCGGGTGGGTTCCACCACCCCATCCTGCATAGGCACCCGGTCGCTGGCGATGTCGTCGCTGGTGAGGTCGGGGGCTATTCCTCTTTGGTGGCTCCATAGTGCTTGCAGTGCAGCACCGAGGGCGCCCGATTCTGCTTCTTCTGGCAGTGTCACCGGCACTTGCAGGGCGTCGGCGATCATCTGGCGCCACAGCGGGTTCTTCGAGCCGCCGCCGACCAGACGCAGAGCATCGACCTGGACTCCCAGTCGCTTCATCCGTTCGACACCCGCCGCCAGGTTGGCGGTGATCCCCTCCAGCGCCGCACGGAAGATGACACCGGGAGCAAAACTGCCGGGGCGTAGCCCCGTGATGGTGCCGGTGGCATCGGGCAGGTCGGGGACTCGCTCGCCGTGCAGAAATGGCACGAAGGAAACGCCACCGCAGCCCGGTTCGACTGCTGATGCCAGATCGGTGAGGCGCTCGAGCGCGTCCGGATCGTCGGGGAAGTAGCCGTTTCTGACCTCCTCGGTGACGTTGGTGCAGTTCATCACGCACAAGAGCGGTAGCCACGCGCCATCGCTGGAACAAAACGGTGCGATCAACCCCTCTGGATCGATCACCGGTTCATCACAACGGGTGAATACGGTGCCGGAGGTGCCGAGACTCATGACGACGCTGCCTGCGCGGGTCGCACCCGAACCGATGGCGCTCATCATGTTGTCGCCGCCGCCGGGGGCGACGAGGATTCCCTCGGGGATGCCCAGCTGCTGTGCTGCGGCGGGGGAGACGGTGCCGGCGGCTTCGCCCGTCTCGAGCAGCCGCGGCAGTTTGCCCGCCAGCTGCGGATCGACCGCTGCGACTGCGCCATCATCGAAGCAACGTTCGCGCACATCGAACCAGCCCGTGCCGGATGCATCGCCCGCTTCCATCGTGCGCTCGCCGGTCAGTCGTAGGTTGATGAAGTCATGGGGAAGCAGCACGCCGTCGGTACGCTGCCAGTGGTCCGCTTCGTTTCGTGCCAGCCACATCACCTTGCTGGCAGTGAAACCGACCGGCACCGCACGGCCGATCGTCTCGGTCAACTCCCTCGCCTCGTCTGCAGTGCTGGTGTCGCACCACAACTTGGCGGCGCGCACCACTCGGTCATCCTCGTCGACGAAGACGGAACCGTGCTGTTGGCCGCTGACTCCGATGCCTGCGATGGTGGAGGGATCGACGGCGTCGTCGTCGACTAATTGATGGACCACCTCGACGACGGCATTCCACCAGTCGTCTGGGTGCTGTTCGGCAGCGCCTGCAGGGAGCCCCGGGAGCAGGTCGAGGGGCTGACCAGCCCGGGCGATGACGCAGGGGCGGGCGTCAGGGTCGATCACCACGCCCTTGACCCCCTGGGTGCCGACATCGAGTCCCAGGTACAGTTCGTCACTCATTCCGGCCTCCTTCTGGGCACCCTATCCCGGCCCCAATAGGCTCTCAACGGTCAAATGGAACCATCCGGGTGAATTTCAGCAAAATTACGGGGTCTTCATGTCCGGATCTCTACGGATTCCGGATTTCATCGATAGGAACGAGGAAGAGAAATCTCCCGTTCCGGGCGTGCAGGTAGAGAGGTTTATCGATGACATCCATTCAACAATTTCAATCCAGGATGCAATTTAGATCGGGCAAGGGACTCTCGGACCAGAGTTTTCGCATAGGTCTGGTGGTTCCCAGTTCCAACACGACGATGGAAACGGAACTGCCCGAGATGCTGAGGAAGCAGCGCGATCAGGATGCTCCTCGATTCACCTTTCACTCCTCGAGAATGCGGATGAAGAAGGTCAGTGCTGAGGAACTGTCGGCGATGAATGCTCAGGCCGATCGCTGCACCACAGAAGTCTCCGATGCGGGGGTCGACGTGGCGGCGTACGCTTGCCTCGTGGCGGTGATGAGCCAGGGACCCAGCCACGAGAAGAAACTGAGAAAGCATCTTACCGAGGTGATCCAGCAAGGCAGTCCAGCCGCGGAGATGGTGACCAGCGCGGGAGCACTGATCGATGGAATCAAGAAACTGGGCGCACGTCGCGTCGCATTGATCACACCCTACATGAAGCCATTGACGCAGATGGTCATCGACTGCCTCAACCAGGCGGGGATCGAAGTGGTCGATTCGATCTCGCTGGAGATCTCCGACAATCGTGAAGTGGGACGCAGGGATCCCCATGATCTGGTCGAGATCGCCCGTCGGCTCGACCTTGGTGAAGCCGATGCTGTGGTCCTCTCGGCCTGCGTCCAGATGCCTTCCTTGCCGGCGATCCCGCTGGTGGAAGCAGAACACGGCCTACCGGTCCTGTCCGCCGCGACCGCCACGATGCGGGGGATCCTCGACCAGCTGGGTATCAAACCCAACTTCATCGGATGTGGCACCCTGCTGCAGCCCAGTACAGTCGCCAGAACTGAAGGAGGTCGCAGATGATCAGCATCGATATCGCTGAGCCAGGAGCCTTGCAGACGATTCTTGATCATATTCGGGAAGAAGCAGTGTTGCTGCAACTTCCGACCGTCTACACGCTGGTTGCGGCGCCGACTCGTCGGGGAGTGGAACAACTGAATCGCCTCAAGGATCGTTTGTCGGGCAAGAACTACGGTACCGTCATGGGTCGTTGTAATAGCTTTCTCGACCAGACCCTCGATGGAGCTCTACCGCACTACTTCCGCAGTGCCAGTCGCCTCGAGAGGATGCAGGGTGCGTTTGTCCGCACTGCGTTCACCTCGGCAGATTTCAACTCACCGGTGATCCGGGGGGGGACTCACCAGAGTTTGATCCTCGACGGGATCCATCGGAAGTTGTTTCGCCAGGTGGAAGATGCTCTTGCCGATTCGATGGATCTGGATCTGTGGGGCGGCCGTGAGGTCAGTTCGCTACTTTGTACCAGTGCCAACATCAGTGGAGATCCACTCGGTTCGATCACCGATCATGATCGAGCGGTAGAATTTGCTCGGCAGCGAGGGATCCGGTGCATGATTACCTGCGAGCCCGACCGCTCCAGTCAGGGTTCCTACCCCATCTTCGAGATGGGGTCGGACTCGATCTCGGTGCAGAGGGAAGGACCAGGGCTCAAGCGCTTGCTCCACGAGATCCCGCTGCGACTCCAGCCCCAGGCCGCGGCCTGAAAAGACCCGGCTGTCACTCGATTCGGCTTGCCAGGGGGTCTCTCTTGATTCACCATTCGGATCGCTTTGGATCCCTGCTGATCGAGATCGATCAGCGAATTGTGGATCAATGCTTCATAGATCTGGATGGGAGTCCACCATGCCTCGCTCATTGGCTTTTTCTCTGGTGCTGATCGTGCCGTTGTTGCTGTCAATTTCTGCCTGCAATTTCATCTCCACGCGGGTGGCGACCTTTGGCAGTCCGGTGATCGGGGAGTCCCTCGAACAGGTGGAACTGGCCAGCGTCCTGGCCGCTCCCCAACAGTTTTCCGGCAGAACCATCGAGATTCGCGGCGAAGTGGTGGACGTGTGTCAGAAGAAGGGTTGCTGGTTGAAAATGGCTCCCACTGGAAGCGGTGAAAAGGACGGAGTGTTCGTCAAGTTCACCTGTCCCATCGATGGCGAAAGACTGATTCCGATGAACGCAATGGGTCAGCCGGTTCGAGTCGAGGGAACCCTCGTGGTCGAGACGATCAGCGAAGCGGAACGTCGTCATTACGCCAGCGATGCCGGCAAGACCGATGCAGAGATCGGCGAGATCGTCGGTTCTGCGACCCAGGTCCGGATCGCATCGGGCGCCGCTCATGTCGAGGGGATCGAGATCACTCCCGAATCCTGAGGTGAGTCTGGATTTGGTTCAGCAACGCTGGTTCAGGAACGCTGAGTCAGGAACGCTGAGTCAGGAACGCTGAGTCAGGAA
>JABHOG010000061.1 GCA_018694835.1 Planctomycetota bacterium
CCGTGGTCCCATCTCCTTCTGGCGGATCATCTTGTCGCAGTAATCGGGGCAGGAATCGGGCCACCAACACGCCACCCACCACCGCAATTGCCAAGGACCAGCCGGTCCACCCCTTGCCGAGGATCAGGGCACCGATGCCCAGCGTCAGGCCCCACACCATCGCCAGGCCGCCGAAGATGCCGCCGAGCACCAGTCTTCCCTCGTGGGGGGTTCCCCGCACATCGGTGAGGGCTCGTACCGGGCCCCACGCTCCCGTCGGTCGCACCTTTTCGTAGAAGGGCACCAGTTTAGCGGGATCGGGGGCGGGTCTCAGCAGCGTCACGATCAGACTGACCAGCGTCGACAGCAGTACCACGATGACGATGCGACCCTCTGCCGTGATCACTCCACCCTCCGATTCGATGCTACCCAGAGGCGTGAGTGCTGTGACAGGCCAGCCCTTGTCGAAGAGGAAGGTGATGACGGTGGTGGAGACACTCGAAGTGACCATCGCGGCGATCTCGCTCCAGGCGGTGATGCGCCACCACAGCCAGCGCAACAGGTAGATCGGCCCGACACCGCCGAGGAACGCCAGGAAGAAGGTGAACAGGTCGCTGATCGAATCGGAGATGGTCGCCAGCCACGCTCCCTCGAGCAGGAACACGACGCTGGCGATCCGCGCCACCGTGACATAGTGACTCGCTTTACGCTTTCGATCGAAGAAGCGCCGGTGTAAATCGTTGACGTAGTAACTGGCGGCCAGATTGACATGAGTGTCGATGGTCGACATGAAGGCGGCCAACAGGCTCGCCACCACGATGCCGAGCAATCCAGCGGGCAGGAAGCGCACCATCATGACGACGTACGCCTTCTCCGAGTCGGTGCTGGCGATCTCCGCACCGGCTTCGATCTCGTCTCCGACGCTGACCCTCGCCGTCGGCAGCACGCCCGCCCACCCTTCAGGTGCGACGATCTGCACCTCGCTGAGTTTTCCGGAGGCATCTTCGATGGAGACCAGGTCGAGATTTTCGTGGATGGCGACCACGGTGCCGGCCACTGGACTGACGATAGGATCGCCGTGAGGCACCACCAGCAGCGAAGCCAGCGCCACCGCGATCCACATCCAGGGGCGCAGGGCGTAGTTGGCGATGTTGTACCAGAGTGTCCCGACGGAGCCGTGAGCCGGTGACTTGCTGGCGGCGATCCGCTGTACGACGACGGTGCCGCCATCGATACCCGAGGTCGCCCACCAGGAAATCCCCAGATACACCGCTACCGCCGCCACCGGCGTGGTCCAGAAGCTGAGTTCGAGCCAGGAGCCGCCTCCCGGAGAGGGCAAGAAATTGAGAATCTGGCTCGATTCTCCGCCCTGCTGGGTCAGATGTTCGACAATCGCCTGTTGCCCCCCCACTGCGTCCCAGGTGATGAAGGCGAGCGCGATGGCACCGATCATGGCGAGGCAAAATTGCACCAGATCGGTCACTGCCACGCCCCAGAAGCCCGACATCAGCGAATACGACAGGCAGATGGCGCAGGCGATGCTCAGCGAGGTGACCTTATCGATATCAAATAGCACATCGCTGATCTTGGCGGCGGCCAGTAGCACCCAGCAAAGGACGATGGGATTGGTCAGGAAGGCGTGAAAGAAGCCGAGGACCCCTCTCAGGACCGTCGCTTCTTTTCCTCCGTAGCGCAACTCGGCAAACTCCGCCTGGGTCATCACTCCCAGCCGTCGCCAGTAGCGGGAAAAGAGGAAAACAGTCAGCATCCCCCCCACTGCAAAGCACCACCACAGCCAGTTTCTCCAGATCCCTGCGTCTCGCACCCAACCGGTGATCACCAGTGGCGTGTCGGCGGCAAAGGTGGTGGCGACCATCGAGGTTCCGACCACCCACCACGGCAGTTTTCTGCCGGCGAGGAAGAAGGAATCGACATCTGCGCTGGCGCGCTGGCGTAGATAAAAGCCGACGCCGATGGCGAACGCGAGGTAGATCGCCAGCACGGCGATGTCGATGGGTTCAAGATGCATGACGAGATCCTACACCCAGATGACTTTTTTGGGATGGGCTTGCTTCCCACATCGTTTGGATGCAGTGTGCAAAATCGTGGGGGGAAGACCGGGAATGTCCGAGCCATCTGGTCTAGTTCGGTGTGACCACGGCATGATTGGTCGAGGTCACACCGGATAGGCTGGTCTCGGACCGCCCACGGGGATGATTTCAGTGAGTAAATAGGTGAGTCATCGGTGGGTCATCGGTGGGTCATCGGTGGGTTTTTCAGGACTCATCTGGCGAGTGCACCGCACGGGTGCCGCTGCACTGCACTACTCTCGACAATTCCAGCCTTCATCAGGAATCACCGCACCGATCGGTGCTGCCGCCATCCCTTTCACTCACTTCCGCCACTCACCTCCGAGACTCCAAACAGGCCGGTCAGTTACTGCCGCCAAGCAGCGGGGCTTGCTCCTGGGGAGTGATGATTCCCGGCGGCAGTTCGAGGATGCGGATGTTGCGAAAGTGGATCTCCGCACCCTCGGATTCCAGGCACAGGTAACCTTTCTTGACCGAGGACTTGCGCACGCCGTTGACGAACTTACCGTTGACCGACAACTTGACCACCCCGTCGACGCAGACCACATCGTAGACGTTCCACTCGCCCTTGCCCTTGCAGCGGTTTTCAATCGATTTGCTGCGGCTGCCGCGGGGGTTATCAGGAATCGTCTCGAGGCCATTGGCACCAAACAGTTCCCCGTGGACATAGGCGATCGGCGCCGCAACCCCTTCCTTGTTCTTGTGCTGGTTCACCCAGTCCAGTTCAAGCATCTGCACTTCCATCCCCTTGGGCAGACGTCGCCCCTCGGGAACGGTCCCCTCGCTCCAGGCAAAGACGCCGGAGTTTCCGCCAGCTTCCATGTGCCGCCATTCGATGTGCAGGATGAAATTCTCAAACTGCTCGGTCGACCGCATCACGCCGATCGGCAGGCCCGTGCAGACCAGCAGCCCGTCGCGAACAGACCAGGTCTCCTCGGAGGTGTTGACATCGACCCAACCGGTCAGGTCCTTGCCATTAAAAAGATCACGAAACGCTGCCGGTTCTTCGTCACCGGTGATCATCACTCCCGAAACGACCAGCGAGATGCTGAAAACAATAGTGAGGGCCTGGCTCGTCATCGTGTTTGCTCCCCTGTTCATCGTTGGTACTGTCAATTACTGGTGTGTCAGCGGGCTCAATTTCAAGGAGTACAAATGCACCTTCTCCTCATCCATCATGATCGCTTCGAACGTCACCAACGCCTAGGGGCGGCTCTGAAATTGACCACAGCCGAGGAAGTCATCCGTGGAGCATCGTGGTCAGAGGAGCATCGTGGTCAGCGGAGCATCGTGGTCATTGGGGCATTGTGGTCGGCGATTATTGAACGGAACTCCGGTTCTCCATCGAGATCGATGGGTCGCCGTAAATCGTCAGGCCCAGGACATTTTGCAGCTTCGCTTTCTTGGCCCATGGGTAGAGCAGCCAGTTTCCCGGATCCCAGTTTGAATCCTTCAGATAGGCATTCAGGGTGGCGTGATGCGATTGGCCTACGGTCAGCCCTGCGGCAAAGTAGAGTGGCGCCGAGCGCTCGGCGCGGATCGCCGCGAAGAGTGGCAACGGTTCCGTGTTGTGGGTGCCCGTGACGATGGCGGCGGCCCACCCCTTCACCGTCATCAGTTCCAGCATCGGGTTTTCTGGGTTTCCCATGGTGCATCCTGTGGTCAGGAAGATCGCG
Organism: Planctomycetota bacterium; assembly: GCA_018694835.1. Lineage (GTDB taxonomy): Bacteria > Planctomycetota > UBA8108 > UBA1146 > UBA1146 > QNYK01. Next base: position 3,746 of record JABHOG010000061.1, read on the forward strand.
GGTGTTGTCGGGGACCTCTGCTCGTGGCGGGCGTTGAATTCGGGGTCGTTCCAGTGGCAAAAGGCTCTGGGGGCGAAGAGCTGTGTTCCCGCGCCGATGTACCGTTTTCCATTCTTGATGTATCCGCTGGCGTGGGAGATCACATAGACGATGTCGGGAGAATTGAAATTCCAGGAAGAGATGAAACTCCACTCGATCTGGTATTTCGAGGTTTCTAAATATCGGTCCCCCTTCCTGGTGGCGGTCACGTTCACGGTCTTGTCATCCAGTTTTTGTTCGCGGGGCCAGTCCTCGTTAAAGAGATGAGTGCTCCAGTCGAGTGCTTGCAGGTCGTTTCGCACCCCCGCCATCACCAGTGCTGCATCGCTGGCCACGGCGAACCGTTCTGAACCGAGGAGGGCGCTGCGGGGACCCTGTTTTTGCTGGAAGATGCGGGCCGACTTCAGGGCGGCAGCGACCACCTCCGGGTCCTCATAGGGAATGCGCCCGCAAATCCATGTGGGAGGAAAGGCGACGGCCGGTTGCCAATCTGATGTTTCGAGCCTGCCTCCCAGATCTTCCCGCCCCGCCAGCAGCGGGAGGTCGGAACGGATGGTGAGATCGGTACCCACAGGCTGCCAGGGTCCCATCGGAAGTTCTTCATCGGTGGCAGCGATCAGCAAGTATGCGCTGTCACCGTCGGTCGGGCGTCTCTTTTTGAGCTGCTGCGATACCGAGCGAAATCGCTGCTCCGGCGAGGCGGCCATGCTGAAGGGGATCCACTCGATGGAATATCCCTGTTGCGATTTCCAGCGAGCGAACTCGATGTATTCCGGAACCGACTCTCGCCCCTCTGGATGCACGATCACGTATCTCTGTGGCTGCAGTTGTTGATATCTCTGGCTTTGTTGCTCGACCGAAACACAACCGGATGCCCACAGCACCAGCCAGCAACCGATCCACAACCGGTATCGCGTGAAAATTGGCTTCGTCATCCGGTGTACTCCTCCCTCATCGTGGACAGGCACCTGGAATCCTCCGTGTCGGAGCAGGCACAGGGAATCATCCGGCCTCGCGGGAGGATGGGACACTCTTGAGTCAGATATTCACCAATTTTTCAGCCAGATCCGTATTCCCGGCCGGGAGCGGTCAAAAGGGCAGAGGCAAGGCAGCCTCAACAACCGTCGTAACTGCCACATCCGAGGAAGTCATCGGTGGGGTCGAGGTCGCAGGCATCGAAGGGGGGCGGGGGGGCGGCGGCGCCGTTGAAGAGGTAGCCGAGCAGGTAGATGGGGTCGGAGAGGTTGAAGGAGCCATCGTCGTTGGTGTCGTTGGCATCGAAGCAGTCGATGACCGTCGTGCCGTACAGGTATCCGAGGGAATGCACTGCGTCAGTGAGGTTCATCGCACCGTCGCCGTTGGCATCGCCGCGGCGGAACAACGGATCCTGACAG
>JABHOG010000062.1 GCA_018694835.1 Planctomycetota bacterium
GGTGCTCAACGGTTCAAAGAGCAAGAGGTGTGTCTCTTCGGTGGCGGTCGGTTTGTGTTCGACACCTTTGGGGACGATGAAGAACTCGCCCGGGTTCACCACCACGGTGGTGGTCTCTTCGTCGTGCCCTCTCAGTTCCAGCGACAGCTGACCCTTCATCACCATGAACAGTTCATCTTCGTCGTCGTGCTTGTGAAAGACGAACTCGCCCTCGATCTTCGCCAGGATGACCTGCTGCCCGTTCAGTTGGCCGATTCTCTTGGGAGACCATCGATCGCTGAAGAGATCGAACTTCTGCTGGATGTTGATCACGTCCATCGGTGGTCCTTGCCGGGTTGCCTGGGTTGGAGTGCGGAGCCTCGTAATCGGAGTCAGTTCGCCGCGTTCTGTTTTGTCTTGTCCGGCTCCTTCTTGTCCTCTTCCACTCCGACATCGATAGTGATCATGCGAGTGTGGAGAAGGTACGGATCGCGGCGATCTTTCCACGATTCGATCAACGCTTCGACCGTCTCCTTGACCTTGCCATCGTGCACCTCCTGACCGTTGTGGGTCACGGTGATGCGGCTTTTTTCCTTGAGCCGATCGTTGTCGATGAAGATGGTGAAACCGTCGACATTCTCGGTTTCGATGTCGATGTTGTTCTTCCGGTCGATCTTGCCGCGGATGGTGGCGGGTTGCTTCTGATCGGCTCGCGCATCGATGCGCAGCCAGTGCTGGCGCGGATGATCATCGCTGATGATGGTGTGGGTCACCTCGGGAGGGTGCAGGATCCGCTTTCTGGGGGTGAGCCACTTGGTGACCCGCTGCATCATCGGGCCGTTCTCATCAAAGTTGAGGTAGTGGCCGGAACCGTCGAGTTCTTCGTAGGTGTGGTCGTACTTCCTTGACTTCAACTCTTCAGACAGCATCTGTGAGAAGCGTACCGGCACGATGTTGTCGGTATTGCCGTGAACGTTGTAGGAGGGCAACCACTTGAGGTTGTCGATCAGTGGCGAATAGGCATCATTGAGGGTGTCGGTGGCATAGTCTCCCATGTGCAACCCGCCGGCGAAGGGGATGATGGCGCTGAAGCGATCGGGAAAGCGCATTCCGATGTTCCAGCTGCCCCAGCCCCCCATCGACATGCCGGAAAGGACCACTCGGTTGTGATCGATGGGGAATCGCTCGGCGAGCTGGTCGACGATCGCCATCACCAGCCCATCGGAGCGATAGGTCCACCAGTGCTGGGTCGGGGCCCCGAGGATCTGCGGTGGCAGATCGGGGTTGCTCTTTCCTGCCAGTGGCTTCATCGCGTTGGGTCCGACGATGATGTAGCCGTTTCGGTTGGCGAACTTGCTGTAGGCGACCGTCAGCAGTTGCCGGGCATTTCCGCCGTAACCGTGAAGCATGATGAGGAGACCGTACTTTTTCTTTCGGGTATCGGGAACATGGATCCACAGATCCGATTGGCGACCATCCTCGCCGGTGATCTTATCCTTGCGGGTGCCCGGCTCGGGGCGCTCGATACGAACTCCCTTGGTGACCGCTCTGAAGATCTTTGCTGGAGTCGTGTCGGCGAGTTTTTCTCGGTCAGCACGATCGAGCGCCTCGATCAGTAGATGGGTGTCGGCGGTCGTGCTGACGCTCGACCGGATGGACCCGTTCTTTTCGAGACCCAGCGACGCGGTGAGTGGCGCCAGGATCAGCAGTACCAGCGTCAGCAGCGACAGGTTCGCCCTCAACAGCCAGCTGGGGAGAGTGTATCTGGGTCGTTGGGTCCGGTTCATCAGGCCTCCTTCTACTGTCGGATACGATAAACCCGTGACATAACCGGTGCAGTAGTGGTTTTACACTCGTTGCGATCCTCCAGCATCGTCGCAACAATGGATACTGGCTCAGATTCCACTGATGCCTGGAAACAGGACTGATGGCGACGCGTACGATCTTACTCACCCATCTCTTTGCGGGCCTATCGGGGTTGTTGCTGGGGCTGTACCTCGGCACCGGAAATCCAGACCCGGACGTCGGGAATCCTCCCATCGAGGAGGCGTGGAATCAGGTGGAAGAGTTGAAGGCGAGAGTGCTCTCCTTCGAGGAGATCAAGCAGCGGCTCGACGGGCGGATTGCACTGCTGTTGGCGCAGAAACAGGTGGTTCCCCAACCGGTTCCACCGGTGGAACCGACCGCGCCGCTGGATCCACCGCTGGAGCGTCCATCGGCCGATCGGCTCGGCCCAACTCTGGCCTTCGATGATGGGGTATATCTCGCCAATTATCGGGCGATGGCCTCTGGAGTACTGGATCTGATCACCCAGGGTGAGTTTGAAGCCGCCACCGAGACCATCGAGTACCTCGAGGAATTTCTCCAGACGATGAGGTCGGGGGGGCCGGGCCAGGAACTGGGTCCGCTATATCAGGAGGCGATCGAGAACCACTGGGCACCTCAGTTGTTCGCCACTCTCATCGCTCATCCGGATCCGATGCTCCAGTACGCCCTGACGTTGCGAGAGAAGGAGCGGTCGGGGGAGAATATTGGCTCGATGGTGCAACTATTGACCGAAGCGGAGGTCTGTTCGATGGCTCTATTGGGTGGCGGTGAAGTCTCATCCGAGACTCTTTCCCGCTGGCTCGACGAGCTGGAGCATTGCTCGAGGAGCCGTGGATTGAGGGATTCCGAGATCGCCGCATTGAGCTATATGGGGTCTCCACGGGCGGTAGATATTTTGGAATTGGACTGGACTCGGGACTCGGATGCGGTGGAGATCATCTCTTCTCTGGTCCAGATCAACACTCCTGAATCTCGTAACTTGTTGCAGGACCTTCTGTTAGAGATTAAAGATGAGAAGCTGGCCGTGGCCCTGGAAGTGTGGCTCCAGCGCAATTGAATTCTGACTTCCTCTTGCGAAATGAGCCCCGGGTGGTCACAATCGGCGTTGGTCAGGGACTTGATGTCACGGCAAGTGCTGAGACGAGGTTGTTTCCCCGGCCACAGGAGGTTCCCCACTGGGAGTCCCTGAATACTCGACGATCAAGGGCGTGGCTAGATTTTGACCTGTACGATCCACATTTGCGCGCTCCATCAGGTTCGCCGGGATTTTCCATCGATGTTCAATGTTTTTACCGTCCACTCCACGGATGACACTGTGTCATTTTGTGGTCAGGGGCGTTTTGTGTTCCGTCCGGCATAAGCCGGCTTTTGAGTCCGTAGAGCAGCCATATGCTCCCCGGTTGCTTTCCTCGATTTCGGTCGGGGCTGCGGGAGAGATGAGGGAGAAAATGGGTAATAGAATTTTTGTCGGGGGTCTTCCCTGGGCAGTTGGCGATAACGAGCTTCGTACTCACTTCGAGTCCTGTGGCGACATCACCGATGCGGTGGTCGTGATGGACCGCGAGTCGGGTCGCAGTAAGGGCTTCGGTTTCGTCACCTTCGAAAGTGATGATTCCGCACAGAGCGCCATCGAGTCGCTCGATGGCAGTGAGATGGATGGCCGTAGCGTCCGCGTCAGCGAGGCCAAGCCTCGCCCCGAGCGCGGTGCCGGTGGGCCGCCTCGTCGCAGTTACTAAGGTTACTGCGAGGTAGACTGAACGTCTGCAAATCAAATCAGGCCGTCGGGGGAAACCTCGGCGGCCTGTTTTCTTGACACCTTCATTTTCTAGAAACCGCCATTCCCTGGCGATCTGCACCCTTTCTGCTCCTGCCAGCCTGCTCCTATCTGGGTCTGTTCCTTCAGGCTACGATCTGGCTGGTATTCATGGCTTGGAGGATAGATGAAAAAAAGATCCGACGATTCGCCTGAAGGAGTCTCCCGACGGCATTTTCTCAAGGGTGCAGGAGCGGCTGCAGCGGTGGTGACGGTGGCCAAGATCCCGTCGGTTACCGAGGCGAGCCAAGAGGTCAGTGACGATCCGGTGATCGTCGGACCAGGGTCGATCTCGATCCGATTGAAGATCAACGGCGAGATTCGTGAGGTCGAGGCACCCCCTAGCACGACCTTGCTCGACTTACTTCGTGAGCATCACGCGATGACCGGAACCAAAAGGGTTTGTGATCGTGGTTCTTGCGGCGCATGCACCGTGTTGCTGGATGGTCGCACCATCGATAGTTGTAGCATGCTGGCCATCGATGCGGTGGGGCGTGAGGTCACCACCGTCGAAGGAATCGGGACGCCGGAGAACTTGACCGACTTGCAGAAGGCGTTTGTCGAAAAGGACGCCTTGCAGTGCGGTTTTTGTACCCCGGGAATGGTCGTTTCTTGCACTGCGCTGTTGAATCAAAACCCCACTCCTGATCGGGATCAGATTCGTCAGGGGATCGCCGGTAACATCTGTCGATGTGGGACCTATCAGAACATCATCGAGGCGGTCGAGCACGCTTCCCGGAAGGGAGGAAAGTGATGGCAGATGAGATCACCATCCAGGTTGGCTTCGGTGACCAGTTTCACCCGCTGACAGTGCGACTGCAGGATGGGGATATCCCTCCCTGGCAACCGGGCCAGCCGCTCGACGTGGTAGGCCAGCGCAAGCCCCGTCTCGATGCCGTGGCCAAGGTCACCGGTACAGCGAAGTTTTCCCAGGACCAGCGCCCAGACGGCCTGATTCACGGCAGGATCCTCAGGAGCCCCCACGGCAATGCCGAGATTCGTTCAATCGATTTGACTGCCGCCCGGGCAATGCCTGGAGTTCGGTCAGCGTTGACCGTGCCCGACACTTTCGAGGATTCCACTGCTCGCCATGCCGGTGCCGAGGTGGCGGCCATCGCCGCCGACACGGAACAGCAGGCAGATGCGGCGATGCGTGCGATTGTCGTCGATTACCAGGTGAAGGAGCACTGCGTCACCATCGATGCCTCGATGGCTGAAGGAGCCCCTCAGGTGGGTCGAGGTGAGCAGAAGAATGTCCAGCGAGTCAGCCCTCGTACTCGCGGTCGTCGCCGTGGCCAGAATGCCAACCCGGACGCCGATCGCCAGGTGGTGGAACAGATGGCCAGAAGAGAAAAGGAAGTCGATGCCATCCTCGCCGGGTCAGATTCGGTGGTCGAGGGCTCCTTTCGAACGCAGGTCCAGACGCACGCACCGCTGGAGACTCATGGCGCTGTTTGCAGCTGGGAAGATGGAAGACTGGTGTGCTGGGCATCGACCCAGGCGACCTTTGGATTCCGTGGCGAGATGACCAGCGACTGGGGCCAGGTCAAGGCGAGTGAGTGTCGAGTTCTTTCGGAGTACGTCGGAGGCGGATTTGGTTCCAAGTTCTCGGCGGGTCGCGAGGGAGTCATCGGAGCCTTGCTGGCCAGGGAAGCAGGAGTTCCCGTCAAGATGATGCTGGATCGTTCGGGTGAGCAGACCAGCGCAGGAAATCGCCCCGACTCGATACAGAAGATGCGCATGGGAGTGAACAAGGACGGCATCATCCAGGGACTGCAAATTCGTAGCTGGGGAACCCCGGGCAGTGGCATCGGCGGAGCCGGAGCCCACAACGATGGAATCTACCAGCTGGGAGAGATCGACAAGGTCGAATACGGGGTGCGAACCAACTGTGGAGGGGCCAAGGCCCATCGTGCTCCGGGCTGGCCGCAGGGTTCGGTTGCCCTCGAGCAAATGATGGACATGGCGGCACATTCCATCGATGGGATCGACCCCATCGAGTTTCGTAAGATGAATGACGACCACCCGATCCGGGCCAAGGAATACGACATTGCTCGGGAACGTATCGGCTGGGACCGAACGAGAGTTCGCGGTGGGTCCGCCACCATCTGTAGTGGAGTGGGGATCGCCAGCAATCTGTGGTTCTCCGCCGGCGGCGGTGGTGCCAGTGCGCTGGTTCGCATCGCCAAGGACGGGGCGGTGGAGATCAGAAACGGCGCCCAGGATATCGGCACCGGTACACGAACAGTGATGGCGATGGTGGCTGCCGAGGAACTGGGCATTCCACTGGAAATGGTCTCGACACGAATCGGCGATACCAATGATCCGCAGGGCCCGATGAGCGGTGGGTCCACCACCATCGGAACCTTGACCCCGGCGGCGAGACTCGCCGCCCATCACGCCAAGAAGGAGTTGTTGGCGGTGGTGGCGGAAAGAAAGGGCTGGGATCCGGCAGATCTGGATCTACGCAAGGCGCGGGTGATTCGCAATGATGGTAGCGACACGGGTCTCTCCTTCAAGGATGCCTGTTCCTTGATGGACGATGACGCGATCGAGGTGTTGAAGGCGCGCCCGAGAAGAAACTACGCCGGGTTCTCCGACACCAATGCCGGAGTTCAGGCGGCAGAGGTAGAAGTCGACATGGAGACCGGTGTGGTACGGGTCAAGAAGGTGGTCGCCGTGGCAGATGCCGGCAAGTTGATCAACCCGATGACCGCAGAGAGCCAGGTTCGAGGTGGAGTCATCCAGGGGGTCTCTTTCGCTCTGCATGAACGGCGAATCATGGACCGCCACAAGGGTCGGATGCTTAACGACGACCTGGAGAACTACAAGATCCTCGGATCTGTCGATTGTCCAGAAATCGACGTGGTGCTGGTCGATGTCTACAACGGAAAATCGAACACTCAGGTGATGGGCCTCGGCGAACCTCCCATCGTGGCGACCGCAGCAGCGGTCGCCAATGCGGTCGCCGATGCGATCGGGGTGCGAGTGTTCGAGGTACCCATCACTCCTCGTCGAGTGCTGGAAGCGATCGCGAGCAATGAGAAATCCGCGGCTCAACCGAAGAAGAAGGGGGCACGGCTATGAAACCATTCAAGGTCGCTCTACCCGGCAGTATCGAGCAAGCCAGTTCTCTGCAGCAGAGTTTCGATGTGCCCTTCATCGCAGGCGGCACCGATCTGTTGGCACGAATCAAGGAGTACATCACCACTCCGGAGATGGTGGTGGACCTGAAGCGCATCGGGGGTCTCGGAGAGATCACATCGACAGACCACGGGGTGCGGATTGGCGCGCTGGTCACGATGAATGACGTGGCCACGAACCTACAGGTCAGGGAGGGTTTTCCGGCGTTAGCCGAGACGATCGGCAACGCTGCAACGCCTCAGATCAGAAACATGGCGACCATCGGCGGCAACATATGTCAGAAGCCACGTTGCTGGTATCTGCGTCATGAGGGATACACCTGCGCCAAGAATGGCGGCAGTGGTTGCTGGGCTCGAGAGGGCGAGAACGAGTTTCATGCGATCTTCGGCAACCAGGTCTGCGCTATGACTCAGCCCTCCAACGTGGCCCCTGTGTTGGTGGCCTACGGCGCCTCGATCGAGATCCAGTCGAATGCTGAATCTCTCGAGAAGCGAGAGGTGCCCGCGGATCAGTTCTTCTTGACTCCCGAGCAAGACCCGACAAGAGAGGTGGCACTGAAGCCCGGAGAGATCGTTACTGCCGTGTTGTTGCCGGCGAAGAATCGTACTGAAAAATGGAGTTACACCGAAGCCCGTGAGAAACAGAGTTTTGACTGGGCACAGGCCAGCGTCACCGTGCTCTATCAGCGTGGAGGGCGTCGTGGAGATCACCGTGTGGTCCTCGGCGCAGTATCTCCGGCACCATTGAGAAGGGCGGACCTGGAGCAAATCATTGCTGCAGGAGATCTCGATGCCGACTGTATTCAGGCGCTGCAGAAGAAGATCGGAGAAGGAGCCAATCCCCTCTCGCAAAATGGTTACAAGGTTCCGATGCTTCGAGGGTTGATGGCCAAGGCGATTCGCAAGCTCAACGGCGAGAAGAAGGAGGGTTAGCATGGCGATGCAGAAACCAGAATTACTTCCCGAAGATGTGTGCCCCTGTCTTCGGACCAAGACGATGGTGCTCAACACTGAATATCGTCGCAGCGCATTTGAGGATTCCTTCACCGCAGATACGGCGTTTTTTCACTGTCTCCGGACGATGGCCTATCATGGTCCTGATGGAGATGATGTGTGTCCGCAGGAATGTCGACCTGGGCGAAAGTGCTACCCGAAAGCCGAGGATTTGACCTGACCAAGGATGGGCGACAATCGGTTCGGAAGCCGGCGGTTCGAGGCAATTGAGGCCTCGAACCGCCGGCTTTGCTGTCCGGTCTGCTTGTCAGAAGTGCCATGGCCGATAGGATACTGAACTCGAGAGTTTGACTTCAGTTTGGCCGCTGGAAGGAGAAGATATGAGCAACATCATCGACAAGGTACTCGTGGTGGGTCTTGGTAAAGTGGGAAGCCTGGTAGGCACCCTCTTGAAGAGGTCTGGATTCGAAGTACACGGCGGAGATGCTCGTCCAGTAGAAGGCCTTACGTTCCCCAGCCAGGTTCTCGATGTCTCCGATGCTGCGGCATTGGGCAAAGCACTGGAAGGATGCCAGGGAGTGGTCTCTTGCCTCCCCTATCGATTCAATCTTCCGGTGGCCCAGGCGGCATTTGATCGGGGCGTTCACTACTTCGATCTGACCGAAGATGTGCCGACCACCAACGCCATCCTTGAAATGGCACCGGATGCCAAGAGTGCACTGGCCCCGCAATGCGGGCTGGCTCCTGGTTTCATCGGCATCGTCGGCGCTGATCTAGCTTCCAGGTTTGAAAGCGTTCGCTCCATCGAGCTGCGAGTCGGAGCGCTTCCAGAACATCCCAGTGGTGACCTGGGGTACTCCTTTACCTGGTCTTCAGCGGGCGTGATCAATGAATACCTCAATGATTGTGAGGTCATCGCACGAGGAGAGCGGGCACTGGTGCCATCTCTGGAAGCGGTAGAGAAGGTCTTCATCGCTGGAATGGAGCTGGAAGCGTTCACCACATCGGGTGGATTGGGGACGATGTGCGAAACCTGGCAAGGCAAGGTCGAGACACTCAACTACAAGACGATGAGATACCCCGGGCATTGCCATCAGATGAACTTCTTTCTCAATGAATTAGGCATGCACCGAGATCGTGAAGAGGCCGCACGAATTCTTACCGAGGCGTGTCCTGCGGTGAGAGAAGATGTGGTCTATGTTCACGCAGCAGTCGAGGGAAGAATCAACGGAGACTTGCAGCGCGAGGAGTTCACGGGGCAGTATCGCCCGATGGTCATCGATGGGGTCGAATGGCGAGCCATCAGCTGGACCACAGCCTGTTCGGTCGCCGCGGTGGTGGAGATGGTCAATGAGGGCCAGTTGCCAGACCAGGGCTTCATCAAGCAGGAAGAGATTCCATTGGCACCCTACCTCGCCACCGCAAATGGCAGCCTATATCAATCCTCTTGAGGGCCATTCGGTCGGGTCATGATGTAACTCCATCCGATGGCTGTCAGGCTCACTGAGACCACCTTGGACGTCTGACTGAGTTTCTCTGCCATGAAGTAGAATGGCATCGATAACGCCAGCAGGATCAGGATGGTCGCGAACGCCTTGGCTCTCCTCGAGATCGAACCGTGTTCCTCCCAGTTACGAACCATCTTTCCAAATCTCTTGTGTTGAAGGATCCATCGATGGAAACGAGGTGATCCCCTGGAAAAGAAATATGCAGCCAAGATGACAAATGGCGTGGTCGGTAATATTGGGAGCGGAATGCCAATCATTCCCAGCGACAAGGCGAAGAATCCAAGACCATTCCAGAGGAAACGAAATTCTCCGCCATCATCCTTCAAGAATGAGAACCTCTGAGCCAGCGGAAAAGTTCGAGAAGTTTTGGCGGTTGTCCCGACCGAAGTACTCCGATCCGAAAGATCTTGGCCGAGAGCCAGAAGACCACGACTACCGAGATCAGCAGCATGATAGCCGTGCCATAGATTTCCGAAGCGGGAGGACTTGCTGCCATTCGGTTCATCATGACAAATGGTGTCCAGGGAGGAATCCACGAGAGGGTCGTGGCGATGGCCCCATTGGGATCATTGGGAATGAAGGTCATCGTTCCCAGTGGAACCATCATCAACAGCATCAACGGGCTCATGAAATTCTGCGCTTCTTTGATGGTGTTACAGATGCTGCCGATTCCAGCAAACAGGAATGCATAGAAGAAATAGCCTGCGATGAAGTAGAAGACGAACCCCCCCAGCAATTCCGGGGTGATGACCGCAGCGATCAAGTCGGCAATCCAGGTGGCGGATGGTCCCGACTTGTACCTCAGAATTCCGATCAAGGAGCCGATCCAGGCGCACTGCATCGTCACTCCAACGGCCGCGACGCCGAATACTTTTCCCAGTAACAACTCGGTGGTCGTGACCGATGAGAGAAGCACCTCGATGAGGCGATTCGACTTCTCTTCAATGGTGTTGTTGAGCAGCATCTGGGCAATCGTGAAGATGGCTACCCAGAGCATGTAGACGAAGCCGATGGGAGCGTACTGGCGAATTTTGTCGCGGATGCCGACCTTTTCATCGCCTTCACTTTTGTTTGGATTGAATTTTATCGAACGCACCCTCATCGAGGCTACCTCGGCTACAGCCTTCGACTCAATCCCTCGACGATCGTATTCCTGCTGTCGGGCCTCCTCACTGAGAGAGTCGAGGACAGTATCGATGAGGTCGGTGTCGGCGAGATTGGATGACCAGAATCGAACCCTGGCTTTGGGTTCGAGGGCATTCTCGGGGATGATCAAGAGGCCGAATAACTCCACTTCTTCATCGTTAGACTTCAGCATCATCTCCGACCTCAAATATGGCCGCAGTGCATCTTCGATCTGCTGGTCGCCATCGGTCAGTGAGACTCCTTCGGGAAGCGTGACCTCCTTGAAGCGTAGCGGTGGCTCAATGAATTCGGGGGCGTCATCCGGCAACTGGCTGAGGAGTAGTTTCTTGATGTTGTTCCACTGGAGGTCGTTGAGCAGCATCTGTTCGGGGAGAAGATCGCCTATCTTGACCAATTGATCGGGTTTAAACGGCTGGATTTCCAGATCCGGATTCCCCAGTTGATCGAGGCCTTGTTCCAGTTGATCCAGCAGTTGGTCTGGATCGATGTCCACTTCTTCCATCTTTTCTTTGCGCTGCTCTTCGGTCGCCTTCGCTATGTGTTGCTGGAGTTCACCGAGTGTCTTTTGACGATTGAGCAAGGTGATTCGTTGGCGGGCGATTTCTCCGAGGCCTTCGCTCCGATCCACGATGACCAGATGCCTGGTCGGGATACCACGCTCTTCGAGAAACTTTGGCAGCTCGATCATCATCCAGATCAAGATGGGGAAAAGGAGGATGCCGATCCAGAACCCCTTGGTCTTGACGTTCTCCATGTATTCCCGGTGGGCAATGCGGTAGATTTGCATCATCGGTATGCTGCCTCTCTGGCTTCTTCGCCAACCAGATGTACGAACACTTCATGCAAATTGGGATTGACCACCTCGAAGATTTCCAGTGAGATATTTTGCTCGAAGGCGCATTTGAGTAGTTGTTGTGGGTCAGCGCCCTCTCGCAACTGAAACTCCGCCACCCCTTCTCGACCATCTGAAGAGGGGCTTGAATGAGTCACATCTTTCAGCTGTTCAAGAGCCGCTCCGGCACCCTTTCCCTTGACCCGAACTCTTCTGGGAAGCAGCGATTTCGCCTCATCGACAGTGCCGTCGAACGCCAGACGTCCTGCAGCCATGATGACCACTCGTTCACAGATTCTTTCCGCATGGGACATGACATGGGTCGAGAATAGGATGGTCTTACCGCGGGAGCGGATGTCCTGGATCACCTCTTCCATGACACCCTGGTTGACCGGGTCGAGGCCGCTGAACGGTTCGTCGAGGATCACCAGATCAGGGTCGTGTGCGATGGATGCAAGAACCTGGACCTTTTGTCCCATCCCCTTGGAGAGGGCTTCACATTTGTGATTCTGAAAAGAACCGAGTCCATATTTTTCGAGCAACTCACCGGCGATTCTCTTCGCTTCCCCGCCGGCAACCCCCTTGAGTGTGGCGAAGTAAGCAATCATCGCGGTGGCTGTCATCTTCTTGTAGAGACCCTTCTCCTCGGGCAGGTATCCGATCCGGCTACGAACATCGAGTGCTCGACGCGCGCCAAGAATGGAAATGGTCCCTGAACTGGGGCGAAGAATGTCGAGCATCATACGGATGCTGGTGGTCTTACCGGCGCCGTTAGGTCCGAGGAATCCACAGACTGTTCCCTCCGGAACCGTGAACGAGATGTCATCCACTGCTTTGAAGTCACCATATGTTTTCGTGACATGGTTGAGTTCGATGGGTGAAGTATTCATGTTCATCTTTCTGCTGATTTGCGCGTCCGGATGGTATCTCACTGGCTGGGCGGGTGGTACCTAATCTGGTGCCTTCCCCCATCCGCCGCCACCAGGAGTTTCGATTCGGATGGAGGCGCCTTTTTCGATCACGCCCTGCCACTTCCCTGGCAGGTCGTGAGAACCCTGATCATCCAACAAGGTGTTGTTCCCTTGCAGTCCATCTTCTCCTCCAGCGATTCCCGAAGGAGGGTGCACTCTTCTCTCGGATAGGATCGAAACCTGCATACGTTCCAGTAACTGGTATTCTCGAATGACACCATCTCCGCCTCGATGAATTCCGTCTCCACCAGACCCCTTGCGAAGCCCCAGCTTTGTGACCCTCACCGGGAGCGAGTGCTCGAGTCGTTCGATGGGCGTATTGAGTGTGTTGGTCATGTGTGCATGTCGGCCACTGGCGCCGTGACGGTCGGGGCCCCCACCACAACCTCCACCGATGGTTTCATAGTAGGCGCCGGCCTCATCGCCGATCACCAGGTTGTTCATGGTTCCCTGGGATTGAGCGGGGATCAGGTGCGGCAGTGCTGGTGCTAGTGCCAACAAGAGTACATCCACCAGGCGCTGGGAAGTTTCAACATTCCCTCCCGCCACCGGACTTCCTTCGGGCGGATCAAGAATACTGCCGCGCGGAATGACCACTTGCACCGAACGTAATGTGCCCCCACTGGACGGGATCTCTTCTCCGGCCAGGGATCTGATCACGTACTGGATTGTCGAGATCACCACCGCTTCGTTGCAGTTTAGCGGCCCTGCGCAGGATTTTGCGGTACCTGTAAAGTCGAAGACCGCCTGATCATCTTGGATCTGAATCTTGACCACGATGGATAGCGGGGAGTCTTCGATTCCATCGCCATCCAGTTGATCGGCTGCGCCATAAGTTCCGTCGGGGATGGAGGTCAGCAGTGCACGGGTATGTCGATCGGCGGCATCCTGAAGTCGATGAAACCCATCCTGGAGATCCGCGGTTCCGATCCTGTTGATGATGCGATGAAGTCCCCTGGATCCGACATCTAGTGCGGCCCGCTGTGCGAGCAAATCTCCGATTCTCTCGGGGCGATTTCGCATCTGTTTCAACAGTTGATCCTCGATCTCGAGCAGTCGTTTCCCACCCTGGACCCAGGTGGTTGGAGAGATCACTACTCCCTCTTCTTTCAATGATCGGGTGATACCCATCGATCCAGGGATCGTTCCTCCCACATCGGCATGGTGTGCTCTGGTGGCGAGATAGGCGATCGGTTTCTCATCGGAAGGATCGAGGCGAAATGCTTGTACCGTGGTGATGTCCGGTAGATGGGTTCCGCCCAGTCGCGGGTCATTGAGCAGCACGATGTCGCCATCCGCCAGTGGGCAGATTCTCGCGGCTTCCTTGACTGCAATTGGCATGGCGCCGAGATGAACGGGAATATGAGCGGCTTGTGCGACCAGTTCTGCATTGCCATCAAAGATGGCGCAGGAGTGATCGAGCCTTTCCTTGATATTGGGTGAGACTCCAGATCGTTCGAGGGTGGTACCCATCTCCTCGGCTACCGACTCCAGCAAATTGCAGATTACCCGGAGCCCCACAGGATCGGGATCGATCACTGGGATTCGACTTTCTTCTGCTTGCTAGAACTCTTCGCTGCCGGTTTCTTTGGCTGTAATTCACGCTCAAAAAACTCTCGTACCAGGACCCAGGATTTCATCGAGGCCTCGGCGACATACCGACTACCGCTGGGATTGGCGAAGGCATGCCCTGCTTCGAAGGTGTGAATCTGATGGCGTATTTTTGTCTTTTCGAGCGCTGATCTGAATGAATCGACCTGCTGCTGAGGAATGCTCGGATCGTTCTTGCCGAAGATTCCCAGTACCGCCCCCCCCACACCCGAGAGCTTTTCCAGGTTGGATGTGGTCTTTCCATAATAGACGACACAGGCATCGATTCCTGGGTGGTTCATCGCTGCATTGAGGGCCCAGGTTCCACCAAAACTCCAGCCGATGCTTCCTACACGTTGCGCATCCACTCTCTCGTCGCGATGGACAAATCGAATAGCATCGGCAATCGTCTTGGCAGCAATGTTTTGCTGGACACCACGCATCAGGGTCATCGCTTCTCTCGAATTTTTGGCAATCTTGCCGCCGTAGAGATCGATGGCGAGAGCGGCATGGCCTTCCCGGGCCAGTCGATCGGCCCAGTGTTTGATATTCGGATTCAAGCCCCAGTACTCATGGAACAGGATCACCGCACTGCGAGTTTCATGGCGCGTCTTGGGTAGCGCTAGATAGCCACGAGTGGAGCCGACCTGGACTTCTATCCCGGACGTCTTCGAGGCCTGGTCACCTTTTAACTGGTGTAGTTTACGAAAGGCTTCCTCTTCCAGGAGGGCATCATCTGCGGCATTCGCAACGATGCCGCAGGTACAGAGAAGAAGACAACAGATCGATTGAAGCCAGCGGTCCATTTCACGCTCCATCTTCTATCCACGATGGGTTTTATTGACGCTTGAGCATCCAGTTGCCATGCTAGATTCAGGTACTGTCGAACGCGCCCGATCTACAAGGGATCCGGCAACTCGCTGCACCGACAACCATGTCGATCCGGAGGCCAACAGTGTTTTACACTCTTATCTGGACCCTTTCGATAGCCACTTTTTGTGTCCCCGCCCCGTTCGACACCCCTGACACCTGGCGCCCCTTCGATCACCCCTCCGTTTCCACCCGTTCCTTTGCGGCCTTCTCGAGGCCCGGAAGAGCGCTGACGGTGGCTTCCGACATTCCTCAGCGGGTTCATCAGGTGTTGTTCGATGAAGGGGACATGGTACCGGGCCAGTATGGAACGATGGTGCCGATCATCCTGCTCGATTCTTCGGTTGAGAAGGAAATGCTCCGGGGAGCACAGATCGCCCTCGAAATCTCCACGAATGAAGAGACCAGGGCGCAGCTGGTCATGCGAAAGATGGAGACCGTGGCCCGGATCATCAGCAGGGATCTGCAGCGGATCCGAGAACTCCACACCCGGGGTGATGCATCCGAGAGCGCTCTCGACCAGGCGATCCTGGCGGAAGAGGAAGCTCGGGTATCGTTAGAGATCGCGCAAGTCACTCGCACCGCTGCTTCTGCCGCATCGATGGCGGCCGCTTCCGAGGTCGCCGTGATCGAGGCCAGAATCGACAAACTCTCCCTGAAGGCACCTGCCGGGTGGCGAGTCGAGCAGCGCAACACTGAGCCGGGATCAGGCGTTGTGCCGGGCGAGCCACTGATGGTGTTCGTCGATCTCTCCTACTTCGAGATCGATGTCCAGATGGTTGAAGAGGAGATCCAGGTGCTCTCCACTGGCCCGCTGAAGATCCAGAGGGTCTCCAGTGGTGCGACCATCGTCGGAACGGTGAAGTTCGTGGCGGCGATTCCCGATCTACTCACCAGGCGCCGAAGGGTCGTGATCCGGATTCCTGCCGAGGAGGTAGACCTCGAGCCGCTGGAAACTGGCGGTGGAATCGAGTTGAGAGTATCGCTCGATGTTCCGAACCAGTCGGGAGGTGTTCGCGTACCGCATCGCTTCCTTCGTCGCAGACTTGAGCAATGGGTCTTGGAAACCGAGAATGGAAAGTTGCACGTCGTGACACCTGTTCGATCCGATGAAGATGGCTGGATCGTCTTGCCAGGAGATTTGCCGGCAGCAGCGGTGATCGTCGCGCCATAGGAGGCCGTCAGCTTGCGTAAACTACTCGCCCATATCCTCAAGTTCTCGATCCCGATCAATGTCGTGTTCTTTGGCATGATCATGTATGCCATTGTGGTGGCGATCCCAAATCTGCCGGTCGAGGTCTTCCCGAACAATTCTTTTCGCCAGGTTCAGGTGACCCTGAGGTATCCGGGGGCTTCTGCCGAGGAAGTGGAGAGATTGGTCACGCGCCCCATCGAGGATTCGATACGGGGTCTCGAGGAAACCGAATATGTCGCCAGTACTTCGGTTCCCGGGCGAAGCGAAGTGATCGTGAAGATCGATGATGCTGGTGACATGGAGGCGGGGTACGACCAGTTCCGCTTCCGCGTGATGTCGGCACTCAATGGACTTCCTCAGGTCAACGGGAAGACATTGCAGCCCATCTTCATGGAGCTGGATGTCGATGCATGGGTACCGGTGATCCAGGTGATGCTGGTCAACCAGAAGAATGGTGATCTCGACAAGCGCGCTCTGACCATCCTGGCCAAGGAACTCCGGGATCAACTGGAACGAATTCCTGGGGTCAAGCGTGTGGATTTTGCGGGAGAGGAGTTCGATCAGTTCGAGGTTCCTCTCGATCCCGAAAAACTAGATCGTTATGGAGTGACATTTTCTGAGGTCCTACAAGCGTTGACGGCCAGTGGTGGCTCACAACCCGCAGGCCAGATTGACACTCCCCTCGGCGAGAGAACGATCCGCATCGATACACGCCCGAGGGATCCTTCAGATGTTCTCGATGTGGTGGTCAGAAGCGACGGACAGGGTTCCTTTGTCACTGTGGCGGATCTGGTCGATCCGCTCTCCACAGGTGTCCAGCCGATTCCGGAGGCGGTGGGTAATAGTCTCGATGGAAGAGAGGCTATTGGTTGTCGGGTTCTCAAGGACAGCCTTTCCAATGCCAAGACGGTTCGCAACGAAGTGATCCAGGTGATGGAGAACTTCAAGGTTTCTCATACTTCGGAACCGTTCGAGATGCATGCGATCCTCGACTCGACTCGTAAGATCAACGACTCGATGTCAGTGCTTCACGATAGCCTGTTCCTGGCGCTGGGACTGGTGATCGCGAGCCTGTACTTCTTCCTCAGCAAGAAGGGGATTTCCTCCTCTGCTGTCGCGTTACTGTTAACCGTCATCTCTACGGTTGTGGTCGCCTCTAGCCAGGATCTGTCGATGGAACTGGTGGCACTCGGTTCACTCGGATTGTTTGTTTTCTTCACTTGCCGAGCAGCTGTATTGACAGTCAGCGGAATCATGTTTGCCTTGCTCGGCACACTGATCGTCTTTTATGCCATGGATAGAAGCATCAACGAGGTGAGCTTGATCGGTTTCGTATTGACGGTGGGAATCATCGTCGACGATGCGATCATCGTTCTGGAAAACATCCGCAGGCATCGAGAGAAGGGGAAGAAACCCCGTGACGCCATCATCGATGGCACACGGGAAGTCATCATCCCTGTCACTACCGCAACCCTGACCACGGTTGCGGCATTCCTGCCGATGCTATTGATGACCGGAACTGTCGGTGATTTCTTTTCGATCTTACCCATCAGTGTTGCCACCGCTCTGGCGGTCAGTTTGGTGGAGTGCCTGGTGATCCTGCCTTCACATGTCAACGATCTGGATCGCCTGCTTGGTCCAGAGCCGGTCGATGTGGTCGATGAGTCGGAGGGGATCGAAAATTACCTGAGGCGTCCTGGGTTATCTGGAAAGTTATCTCGTTTCTACGACAAGTTCTTTCTCTGGAGTCTGAAACATGGCTTCGGCGTTCTCATGATCGCCGCACTGTTGTTTGTCGGATCGATCGGCGTCCTCACCCAGAGCGTGATCGGGCCGGGTCTCGGTATGCGCCCGATGCTCAAGCTGGTGTTCTTCCCAGAGGACTCGTCGATTCTTAATATCGGTGTCAACACTCCACCGGGCACAGGGCTCAAGGAGACGGACCGGATCGTGCGCGAGATCTCGATGGAACTGCGGGCGACCGGTTATGTCGAGGCGGCTGTGGGTCTGTCGGGAATGAAACTGGACACCACATACAGACCGCAGTTCAGCCATCAGGTCGGCTTGATCCTCGCTGAATTTCCTCCTCGGGCAACACGAGCATTCGAGGATTCCAATGTTGCCATCCAGGCTCTGAGGGATCAGATGGTCGACAAGTGGCTCGAGCGCGGCGTTCAGCTCGAGATCACCGCTCAGAAGGATGGCCCTCCTCTCGGTGCGCCGGTCACGGTGCGGATTCAGGGGAGTGATCTCGAAGCGGTCGATGAGATTGCTCGTCGCACCTACCGACTTCTGGTGAAAGAATCTCGCGCCGGTGGCCGTCTTGAGGGTGTTGTGGATTTGACCAGCGATCTCGATCAAGAGACGACAGCGATGAATTTTAATCCCGATAATAGAGCGCTGGCGGTCCATGGGGTCGATCCTGCGCAGCTGCGACTGTTCGTGGCGGGCGCCTTTGATGGCATCTATGCAGGAGATTACCTCCGCTCCGATGATGAGATTCCGATCCGGGTCAGATTCATGAAAGATGCGGTGGCGGACCCGACCATGCTTCTCAACTTGCCATTGGCCCGCGGACAAGATGGCGGAGTACTTCGGTTTGGCCAGGTCGGTTCGGTGAGCGGGGATCGTGAGCCGGGAATCCTGCGCCGTCGCCATTACCAGAGGTCGGTCAACATCAACGGCAACCTGACCCCGGATGCGATCGTCAACTCTGAGTCGGTCGCCTATGTTATCGATCAGGAACTGGGAGACGATGTTCGATTGAGAGCGGGTGTTTCATTCAGTTTTGAAGGAGAAGCGCAAGGAACCCAGCGATCCTTTGAGAGCCTCCTGGTGGCGTTGTGGATCGCCATTTTCATCATCTATCTGATCATGGCGACGCAATTTCGTTCCTGGAGCCATCCTTTCGTGGTTCTCAGCAATGTCGCTTTTGCCTTCACTGGAGTGGTTATCGTCATGTCGGTGTTGGCACTCTTCTCCGACCTGCTCCCCGATGGAATGATCAGAGCGGAAAGATCTTACATCACGATTCTGGGTGGGATCGCAATGGTCGGGCTGACAGGGATCGTTGTCAACGATGCGATCGTGCTCGTCGATTTCATCCAGCGCAGAAGATCCGAGGGAGAGGATCTTGATGACGCGTTGAGGCTCGCAGGTCATGAACGGTTGAGGCCAATTTTGATGACCACCGTATCGACGATTGCAGGGTTGCTCCCGATGGCCATCGGGATTCCCCACTTCGATGTACGGTGGAGCCCATTTGCCACCGTGTTTGTTTCAGGGTTGATGGTGGCCACCATGATGACCTTATTGGTGGTCCCTGTTCTTTATCGATATTCTGTTCGCATCGAGAAGATGCTGACCCCGAGGGATCGATCGATAACCTCTCACTCCTGAATCATCGGCGTCAGGACCAGTTGTCGGATGTTGATCAACGCTTCAGGGCCGATCTCGAGAGCTTTCAATGTCAGTTGGTCACGATTGCTGGTGGCTGTGATCTCCCCGAATTTCTGCCATTCAAATTGATTCCAGCCTCCGGTTCCCTGATCGATGCTGTGGTTCGATCGGTTCGCTCCCAGTTGAATTGAAAGATGGCCACCGGTCGAAGTTGATTTGACGGCACAGAGCGCATCGACCTTGTACTTCTGGCCAGGCACGGTCACCACTGTCCAGCTGGCCGTGGAGGAGGTGTCGGTCCAGTAGCCGAGATTGGGTTCATCTTCCAGCCCTGGGCTTTGAAGGGTTTCCAGGCGCAGCTTCCCTCCGTCGATCTCGGCATTTGATGCGTGAAGCTTGAGAACGCCCTTGCTGTTGGGGCGAAACGCATTGTCCACCACCGGAGGGCCTTCCAGTTGCAGTCGGATGACCGAGACGTGCTCATCCGGATGGAGGCCTGCAAGGGAGATCACCGGGAATCCTCCGTCCGATGTCTCGATGGGAAGTTGACGCCCCTCGACACGGTCTCCCAGCAACACTGCGTTCTCGATGCCGGTGACCAGGCCAGTGACGGTCAACTGATCATTTTCGGGCCACTGATAGAGGTGCAAGTACAGGTGATTATCCTTGGTCGTCGTGCGGCCCCAGGAGAGCTTCTGTAATGCTCCTCTGGTGGTTCCGTAGATCGACTCTCCATTCACATCTAGCCAGCGACCGATGGCCAGAAGTCGATCGACCATGATCAGTGGGATGGTTCCGTCATCATCGGGACCAATATCCAGAAGCAGGCATCCGCCTCTGGAAACCAGATCGATCAGTTTTTGGATGCACTCGGTACGAGATGCGTAGATGTCATAGTTTTCTGCGCGGTTAAAGGCGAAGGAGTGTCCGATTCCGCGGCACTCTTCAAAGGGGCGCTCTTTTCTCATTCCTTTTCCCGATGAGTTTCCAAGATTGTCGTACTCGGTGGTGGTGTAGTCCCCCACCTGCCCTCGCAGTCCTTTACCCCAGCGATCATTGACGACGATGTCGGCCGGGTTCTTCGAGTTCTCGTAGATCCATTCTAGAATTTCGGTCGAGCGCCAATCGGTATCTGGATAATCCCACTCGCCATCGGGCCAGAACACATCGGGCTGGTATCGGGTGATGATGTCCTTGATCTGCGGAATCATCACCTCATCGACATACTTGGGACGGTCGTTGGAGTAGAGCGGACTGTTCCATTCCATGAAGGAATAATAAAGTCCCGGTCGGACTCCCTCTTTTCGGCATTCTGCGAACAGATCTCCAAGCAAGTCTCTCTTGGGGCCCGTTTCGACGCTGTTCCAGGGGTAGCCGCGAACTTCACTGGCGACATCACTGGGCCAGAGGCAGTAGCCATCATGGTGCTTGCTGGTGATGACGATGTATTTCGCTCCGGCCTTGCGGAAGATGCTGGCCCATTCCGCTGGATCAAAGAGTTCCGCCTTGAACTGAGAAGCGAAGTCCTGGTACTTGAAATCTTCGCCATAGACTCGGTGGTGGAAGTCTCTGACCTTGCCGCCGTGGCTATTGGTGTCGTACCAGTGCTGATACCACTCGGAGTAGGTGCTCGTGTCACAGAAGGCGGGCACCGAGTAGACACCCCAGTGAATGAAGATGCCGAACTTGGCATCGTTGAACCAATCGGGGGTCTTGTGCGTATCGAGCGACTCCCAGGTCGGCTCGTATTCATCCCCAGTTGCAGGGATGGGTGCCGCAGCGGGCTCCGGTGGAGTTGCGGGGACATGGGTCAGGGTGAGCATCAATAACAGTGTGGATAGCATGAGGACCTCCTATTGCCATCGGAGTCGCCAGCAGGGTTCGGGTCAACCCTTCGTTTTGTTGGGTCCGCGGCGGTATTACCCGTTGAGATACAGATGAACCGCAGAAGCCTTGATCAGGATGGTGACAATACGGCCCTCTTCCAGGCCCAGTTCACGGCAGCTTTCCACGGTGCATTCGGCCAGTATTCGTTCCTTGGCGTCGATCTCCACCAGGCAAGATCGACCCCAGGGATGGACTTTTGTGACCTTGCCCTCGATGCGATTTCGGATGCTGATATCGCCAAGTTGTCCGGTCGAAAGAGCAATTTCTGATGGGGCGATCCGAACCGATGCGCTGCGGCACTGTGGATCCAGTTTTGCTGTCGAGACCAGTTCCATTTCGCCACAGCGAAGCAGAACCTCGCCCTGTTGGTTGGTCTCGACCGCTGCAGTGAGCATGTTCATCGCTTCGATTTCACCGGAGGAGTTCTGTAGAAGCAAATCCTGATAGGAGCTGGGTCCGGTCAATCGGTTTCCAGTCAGATGGAGAAGGGTATCGGAAACCGTGATCAATTCGCCGACATCATGACTGACATGAAGGATGGGGATGTTGAAATGATCTCGAACTCTGATCAGAAACGGCAAGATGCGTTTCTTGAGTCGGGTGTCGAGTGCACTGAGGGGTTCATCGAGGAGCAGCCAGCGAGGCTTCATGGCGAGCGCTCTCGCCAGTGCTACCCTTTGCATCTCCCCTCCCGACAGCGTGTCCGGCATTCGACTCAGTAGTGGTGAAAGTTCGAGCAGCTGGATGACTTCATCGGCGAGTTTTGTCGCTTCTGGCCCTGGCGCAGTGCCGACCATGATGTTTCGCTTCACCGACCAGTGTGGAAAGAGCCTTCCATCTTGAAAGACTACCGCGATTCTTCGCTTCTCTGGTGGCACATCGATTCCCGCTTCCGAATCGAACAGCACCTCATCCGCGATCTGGATCCGTCCTCGAGATGGCGAGATCAGGCCGGCGATGGCATGCAAGAGGGTCGTTTTTCCTGAACCAGAAGGCCCCAGCAATCCGGTCGAGGGTGCATCCAGGGTAGCTGCAGCGAGGATGGAGCGATCCCCACGATGAAGTTCCAGGTCGAAGGACAGGGTCGAGTTCATCGAAGCCCTCCGTTCTTACCGCGAACTTTCCTCGCGAGCCATTCGCTGGTAGCCATTGCAGCTAGGGAGATCAGCGCCGAGAAGATGACCAGCCGCATTGCGAGCTGATCGCCACCGGGAGCTTGTAACTGTTCATGAATCATCAGTGGCAGTGTTCTGGTGGATCCCGGGATCGCTCCGGCGAAGGTGATGGTCGCCCCGAACTCTCCCATGCTGCGGGCCATGCACAGGATCAGGCCCTGGCCAATCGCCGGAGCCGCCAGTGGTAGTGAGATCTTGAAGAACGCCTCCAGGCGTTTCATCCCCAGGGTTCTGGCCGCTTCTTCAAGACGTGGATCGACCGACTCGAAACCGATGCGAGAGGCTCGAATCAACAGCGGTAATCCCACGACTCCACCGGCGACTGCGGCGGCCAGGCCGGTGAATGCGATATCGATTCCGAATGGGCTACGACCTCCGAGTAACATCAACAGTGCCCATCCGACCACTACTGGGGGAAGTAACAGCGGCAGCATCACCAGGGCATCGACCAGTGCTCGGCCTCGCCACCGTGGGATTGCCAGTATCCATCCGAGAAAGACCCCAGGGATGGCGACGATGGCTGTCGAGAGTAGAGCCACCTGGATCGAGATGGCGAGGGCTTCCATTTCAGCGGCAGAGAGACTCATCGATTCGATTCCTGTAAAGGAGGTGGGGTGAATCCTCCAGCGACCCATGCTGGCGAGTCACAGATCGCTTCGAGGAGTTGCTGAGATCCAGCACGACGGCTGAGTTGCGCAGCGGGATAGACGATCGCTCCGGTCAACTGCTGGGGGAGTTCAGCCAGTATCTGGCACTGAGTGCTGGTATCGCTGGCCCAGATCAACCCGAGGTCGACCGAACCGGAATTGACATGGGACACCGCTGCCCTGGCATTGGCTGCCCGCACCGCCCGTGGGTTCACATCATCCCACCAACCGAGCCGTTGCAGTGCTTGCTTGCCATGCATCCCGACCGGAACCGATGATGGTATGCCGATCACCCATCGTCCAGTGGGAGGATCTCCATCGAGCGAGATGGGCTCTCGTGGAGTCGTCCGGGAACGCGTGGCGATGACCAGTCGATTACCAAAAGGAACTTGACGAGTTTCAGCGGCGAGAGGAAGTAACGCCTCGAGACGATCCATCCACTGGGAACTGGCCAACAGGGCGACATCCGCTCGCAGACCATTCTCCACCTGTCGCACCAGCGAACCGCTCGATGCGGCGATCACCTCGACGGCGATTCCGGTACTTTGCTCGAACTCGTCGGCGATCTGGCGAGCGGACTCGGCGGTGCTGGAGGCGACCAGCCAGCGCAGAGCCGCCGGGTCTTCGGCATCGCATCCGGGACCTCCCATCAGAAAAATGATCAGCCACGCCCACCGCATCATCGATCCTCCCGAGCTTCTACCAGAAGCAAGGTGCATGGTATCCTCAGTCGGTCCAGAGATCTTGATTGGATCGCCAGCAGCCAATCCTCGCCGGTCGCATCTGCCCGGGGGAAGCGGGTGAAGATCTTCCTCGAACGGAATAGACCGAAAGTCGCCACCGACCTTGAACTTCTACCCAGTGAGTCGAGAACCTCCTCGGTCTCCTGGAGGTGGCTATCCATCACGAAAAGGGTCGATTTTTGGTCGGGGAGATGGCGTTTCATCGATTCACTATCGGTCTTGAGGATGGGGATCGCTTTCTCTTGGCGCAGGGCCAGGGTGGGTAGCAGATCGATTTTCACCGTGGCAAATTGGGTGCCCTCACAGATGGTCGGAATCGTCGGTAGCGCTCCGATACCGATGGAAGGCAAGCCGATTCCCATCACGATGGCCAGTTGCGCTGAAGAGCAGAGAGCGCAGGAGAGGATTCGACCTTGTCCCGCACTCCACCACATCAGCAGCCAGAAAAATGTGATCAGTGCAGCGGCCAGCAGTGAAGTGTCAAACCACCCGACAAAGGCTGCGATCAACAAGCAGGGGATTCCCGCCACGATCGTTGCAGTGCGAAGATGGCGGATCCTCCGCAGCGGCTCGAGATCCTGTAGATAGGTGGCGGTGAGGATCGTCATCGCCGGCAACAGTGGGATCAGGTATCGCTCAAATGTTTTCATGGTCAGAAACGGAAGCGCCGAGAGGATCACCCACAACACCATCCAGCGCTGGTGATTTTCCAGCCCCTCGGCCTTTCTGCGGCTGAAGGCGACCAGTGCAAAGATCGATGAGATCGACCAGGGCAAGATCAGACCGAGCATCCCCCCCAGCAGAGATGGCAGCGCCTCGGGATGAAACCAGGTGAGTTCTCGATGGGCGATCTGTTCGGTCCAGCGGTCCTTGAGAAGCTCCGGATACTGTTGATAAACCAGGTACCACCACGGCAGCGCCACCAGCAACAGAGCCAGTAGCATGTACAACAGATGGTGGAGTTTTGCATGGGGAGATCTTTTGGGCCCCAGCAGAAACAAGCTGATCATGGCCGTGACACCGAAGAGTATCGCAGTCGGTTTGATCAGCGTCGACAATGCCATCAAGACTCCAGCAGCGATCGCCCTCATTGCGCCACCGTCAGAATGCCACTTCAGCCCTCGTTCAATTGACAGCCATAGCAAGAAGGCCATCGGAACATCGAGCATAGCGCGACGCGACTCGGTGGCGATGCCGACGGTTCCGATCAACATCACGAAGATGAAAGCGGCAGAGGTTCCCGATGATCTCTTGCCGATGGAGGCCGCGACCAGGGCCAATCCGATGGCGCAGATGATTCCCCAGATCCGCAGCGAGAGGGGGCTCGATCCGAGCCAACGGACCGAGGTGGCGAGCCACCAGTAGTAGAGTGGCGGCTTGCGAAGTCTTGGTTCCTGGTCAAGGGTCGGAGTGGTCCAGTCGTCACTGGCGGCGGTTTCGAGGGCGGTACGAAAGGTGACACGGTACTCATCACTGCCGGTGAGGCTGGTATCGAGCCACACCGCAGGTATCAGTATCGCCATCCCTAGCAAGAAGAGGCGGATCGCTCCCGGTTCCTCGCGAATCATGATCCTCATTTCAAAGTAGAGGATAGCCTGAGCCCCCCCATCCGGTACATCCTGTCTGCAGTAGAACCATCGAATTTAACCGAGGAGGATCGCCGATGAATTACTGGACCATGTTGCTCATCATGGTGTTGCTGGCTCCTGAAACCGGGCAGGACCCGGCTGCCGAGAAGTTCTCCGCTGGCCCGATGGTCGGTGTCGTACAGCGAGAAGGAGTGAGAGTTTGGTGCCGAGCGACTGAAGCGGGGCAGACCATCGATGCGATTCTGATCGATGCCGCTGGTGCAGAGGTGGCACGCGCCTCGGCGATTTCGAGTGAGGATAGCGATCTGACCATCGACTTGCTGCTGAAGGCCAGACTGGAGGCGGGGCATCGATACCACTATCGTTTACTGATCGATGGAACGGTGGCTGCAGATGACGCCGATCAGGTGATCGTTGGCCCGCCAGATGGCGACGGTAAGACTCGCCTTGTATTTGGTTCCTGTGCCAGTCCGAAGAAATATCGAGAGGGTCAGATCTGGAACACCATCCGTTCACAAGAAGCAGATGCATTGGTGTTGATTGGTGACACTCCCTACATCGATAGCACCGATCTGTCGCGCCAGCGAACCGCGTATCGTTCCTTCTGGCAAGATCCCGGGGTGGCGGCACTGATTCGAAGGACTCCGGTGTTGGCCACCTGGGACGATCATGATTACGGAAAAAACGATCATGTCGGATTGCTTCCGGGCCGTGAAAACTCGAGACAGGCCTTCTCCGAATATCACGCACTCGGCTCCATCGGTGATGGTCAATCGGACGGGATCTATTCGAGTCACAATTTCGGGCCGATCGATCTCTTCATCCTCGACACCCGATGGTTCGGTAAGACAGAACCCTCTCAATTCGATGCCGATCAGCCGACCCTGCTGGGAGAGAAGCAGTGGCAGTGGTTGCAACAGGGGCTGCAAGCGTCGAAAGCCCCCTTCAAGATCATCACCTGTGGAATGATCTTCAACGGGTCGACTCGCCCGGGGAAGACTGATCACTGGGGCTTCTATCCTCATGAGCGCCAGGGACTGATAGATTTCATCGGAGAGAACTCGATTTCAGGTGTGCTGATCGTGACCGGCGACATTCACCGCTGTCGCCACCTCTCCTATCCAGCATCGGAAGGTGCTGGATATCCTCTCGATGAGTGGATCACCTCACCACTGGCCAACACGGTGATCGAGAGTGCCAATGCTCCGCACCCTTCACTGGTGTTTGACGGCGGAGAGACCAGTGTGTTTCTTCATGTCGAGGCGGATGCGAGCGGGCCTGATCCATTGCTACGGGTGAAGTTGGTCCGGGGAGATGAGACAGTGATTCACCGCAAGAAGTATCAGCTCTCCGACCTGGTGGCGAAGAAGAAGGACAGCACTGGTCAGTAGAACTGAATCGTCATTTCACGACGGATCCGCAGGGTGAAGAAGACTCACGGCTGGTTCAACGAGGAGGCGAGAACTCGGTACTGACCAGCGACTCCTGGCCCTGTATCCAGTGATGATAACTACCCGCCTCGAGTCGTCGGGTTTCCACCTTGCCGTCGGGCCACAGAACCGAAACATCCCCTTCAGTGCAACCTTCGGGAAGGGCGAAGAGTAGGCGTGGATCGTGGCTGGCGAGATAGGAACTCTGTACTCGATGTTCTCTCATCCATTCCCTGCCCCCAGCACTGACGGTGATTCGCGCACCGATGGCATCTCGATTCGACTGGTCTGAAGATCCTTCGAGGCGCAAGCCCAGCACGGCTGCGGATCCTGCGGCGGTGGATCGAAGAAGTTGAGGATTCGAGTTCCAGCGAGTGATGATCAGATCGTCATCGCCGTCGTTGTCGAGGTCTCCCCTGAGCAATGATCTGCCGACGGTGGGATCTACTTGTGCAGAGTATGGTGCCAATTTGAACCCGTTACCGTCTCCCAGAAACAGTTGATCTGGCTGGGCAAAGTGGGAGGCACCTTGGCGAATCTCACCGATGCTTTCGATGATGTGACCATTGGTCACGAAGATGTCGAGGTGGCCATCGAGGTTGGCGTCGAAGGCCTGAATGCCGAAACCTACATGAGGGAGTGAAGCGGGGCCTAGCCCGTTGGCAAAGCTGGTTTCCATGAACATTCCATTCCCGTCATTCCGGTAACAGGAATTGGATTGGGCTTCCAGATTGGTCACGAGAATCTCCTCATCGCCATCGCCGTCGAGATCGGCAGCGTCGACTCCCATTCCCGCTTCCGCCTTGGCGCCTTCTCCGTAAGCACAACCAGCGAGCAGCGCTTCTTCGAGAAAGAAGATCCGCCCCTGTTCTTTCCATTGATTGATCAGCAAGAAGTTGGCTTCTCCATCGTTGGCCACGTACAGGTCGGGGTCGCCATCGGGTTCGATATCGATGCTGATGATTCCCAACGCCTTGGCCGGGTGGTCCTTCAGCCCACTGCTGGAACTAACATCCGTGAAGTTCCCGGTTCCGTCATTGAGCAGCAGCAGGCATGGAGCCGCAGCGAAGTTGGAAGGCGCGCAATAGACCTCCTGGTCCCCACGAGTACATGGGACAAAGGTGCTCGCGTCGAAATCCAGGTAGGTACCGATGAATAGATCGAGGTCGCCATCGCCTTCGATGTCGACCAGAACTGCTGCGCTGGAGAAAGAGTCTCTGGTAATGCCACGGCTCAGAGACTGCTCATCGAATCGCCCCTTGCCATCATTGATGTAGAGTTGATCTGGACCGTCGTTGGCGACGAAAATATCCGGATCTCCATCGTTATCGATGTCCCCGATGGCGAGCCCCATGCCCGCTTCCGATCCGACAATTCCGGAATCGGATCCCGCTGCGACAAACGCTCCATCGATCTGAAGAAACAACTGATCGCGGGGTGCTTCTTCTTTCGGTTCCAGTTTCTCCGGCGCTCCGTTGACCAGGAACAGGTCGAGATCTCCATCGCCATCGGCATCGAGCAGGCCTGCACCCGAACCGACGATTTCACCGATGTAATGTGCGCCGCGTGCTCCCGAATCGTGGTGGAAAGGAATCGAGTTCTGTTCGATCTGGAACAGTTCTGTAGCGACTTGCGGATCTTCGGACGAGGGGTCAAAGGTGCAGCCACAGATGAAGAGTAGTGGGATCAGACTCAGCGGTCTCATCGTGGTTGCTGCTTGTCGAGGAGGCGTTGCAGTATCGAGTTACTCGGGTGATCGGGAGATGCGGCGAGGCGTCTGGCGAGTTGTTGCCTCGCCTGATCGATTCGTCCCAGATCGAGCAAGGCCCGGATGATCTGTCCCTGTCTATCAAGCCCCTTCGCTTGAGCCAGATCGGGTGCCGGCTTCGCCTCGATGAGCGAGATCTGCTGGCGGATTTTGCGGTAACGTTCGAGCACTTCTCGAGCCTCTTGCTCCTCACCTGATCGACGTAGTGATCCAGCCAGGGATTGCAATGAAGCCAGATCATCTGGTTGCGTCGAGATGGCACGCTTCAACTCGACAATAGCCTCGGCATGGTTCCCCTGGTGCGCGTGTATCTGGCCCAGGACGCGGGCGGTGATCGCACGGGAGATGCGAGTTTGCCCCGACTGGCCCCGGGCTTTTTCGGCATAGATTCGCGCTCTCGAGTGGTCTCCGAGGCGATACAGGTTGGCACACATCTCGACATTCAGGGCCAGGTTTTCGGGCGCGACCAGTGCCGCCTGATCGAGCACCGCTTGTGCGAGCTGTGGATGATTCGTATTCAGATGCACCTTGAATAACACCAGTGAGAGTTGAACGGTGCCGGGTGATCGGGGCGGTAGACCAGCGATCGTGGTTTCCAGCAGTTGTTGTGCGGCGCCAGGGCGATCCATTTTCTGCAAGGCGAGCGCCAGCAAGTGCACCACATCGACATCGCCAGGGCGGATGTTGTGAGCCTTTCGAAACGAATCGAGAGCCTCTTCGTCGAGTCCCAGTGCTCGTGCAGATTCGCCCAGGACTCTCAGGGCGAGTGGATTGTTGGGTTCCAGTTCGACCGCTTTACGAGCGCGGTGAATTGCTACCGAGTGCGCATCACGCCGACTGGCGCAGATCGCCAACGATTGCAAGATGCGAGTCTCACTTCTGTCGGGGGCAACTCTCAGGAATCCCAGGAAAGACTGTTCTGCTTCGGCATAGGCTTGCTTTGCTGCGGGTGCTCCCACCAGTTTTTCTGCGGCCGAGAAGCTGGCCTTGCCGAGTAGTAGCAGCGCATCCGCTTGCTCCGGATTCGATTTCAAGATGGTGCGACAGATCCTGGCGACGGCAGCAAAGTTGCCCCGACGCAGATTCAACTCCGCTTCACGGATTGAGATGTCATCACCGCGGCGGGTGGTGTCCTGCCCAGGGCTGGTGTTGAAAAGTGCGGACTCGAGAGAGAGCGAGCTGGCACTACTGGCAAGGAGCCATGCGGATAGCAGCAAGATCTGGGTCAATATGCCTCCCGACGCCATGGGAACCGTGGCGGTGCGATTCCTCGTGAGGATGCTGCAATACACCTACTGCTTCGTCAAGATTGGAGTGGTTCGAGTGCTGCCGCAAATGACAGGGGGAACGGCAAGTGTCACTTGCCGTTCCCCCGCTGGGCATTCTTCGCTGGTGGAACTCTCTAGAAGGAGCGTCTTTCCGCCTTGCGGCGAATCTTTTCTGCATACTTGTCTCGCAGCTGAGTGTGGCGACTGGTCAGGTCGACGGAGCGTCCATCGATCCACATCGCCTCGACCTGGGTCGGGATCTCCAGCGGATCACCATCGGTGATGATCATGGTGGCCGATTTTCCTCGAGCCAGTGAACCGTATCGATCCGCGACACCGAAAATGCGTGCCGGTGCCAGGGTGATCGACTCCAGCGCCTTCTCCGGAGAGAGGCCGTATGCGGCAGCAGTTGCGGCGTGATACGGCAGGTTTCTCACGTTGGAAGTATCGAAGGCACCGATGCAGAAATCGACTCCTGCAGCAGCCAGTTTCGCCGGACCGGTGAACGGATCGTCATAGGCATCATCCCTGCTGGAGGGAAGACGGTGCACTGGACCGTACACCACCGGAACCTTGTACTCCGCCAGGAATGAAGCGACACGAGGGGCTTCCCTTCCGCCGACGATCACCGGGCGCAACTTTGCTCCGAGGGCCCATTCGACCGCAGCGCGGATCTCTCTGGCACCTTCGGCGTGGATGTAAACCGGGCAAGTACCTTCGATGGCAGGTCGCAACGCCTCGAGTCGAAGATCGGGTGCGGAGCCGTCAAAGATCTCATGGTCGGCTGAACGGCTCTGGCAGTAGAGCTTCGCCTGATCAAACAACTCGGTGATCTTGGCGATCTTGGCGGATGAACTGTTGGAACGACGAGAAGGGCGTGTCTCTTCGGCACGAGGATCCACTTCTCCGGCGCGATCATGGGAGTGCCCGTGGGCGTGGGCATCCTCCTGCTCGAAGAAGCGCCGTCTGCCACCCTGAGATGGCCATTGGATCTCGAGACCCAGATAGGGTTCCACTGCGAGGTCTTCCCAGGACCAGCCGTCGAGTCGCAGCAATACCGATTGTCCCGAGATCAATCCACCACCGGGTCGGGTTGCAGCCAGGGCGATCCCGTTGGCGCGTGCCACTGGAATGTGCTCGCTGTCGGGGTTGACGGAACTGGCAGCGCGAGCATTAGGATTCAGGTCTCCCGTTTCGCGCTGGTCATTGGTTGCTCGTACCGATGAGATCTCGATCAAGCCGAGACTGGTCGCCGATGCGATCAGTCCGGGATAGACGTGCTTGCCGTGGGCCTGGATCACTTCACAGTTGTTCGGAAGCGGAATCCCGCGACCGATCCCCGTGATGCGTCCGCGGCTGAAGACGATGATGCCATCTTCGATGATCGGTCCATCGACCGGATGGATGGTGGCACCGACGATGGCGATGGTGCCATTTTGCAGCGGTCCGGGGATTGGATCGGAACCAAAGGTCGAATCAGGCCCACTCAAGAGGAACCAGCACGAGAAAAACACTGCGACGATGGATAGCTTATGGAACCAGTTCATCGGCTTCCCTCCTCTCCCTCGGCCGAGTCTTTTTCGGGAGTGGCCGCCCCCATCTTGGATTCTAGAAGTATCGAGATCAGTTCTTCTCGACGAGTCTTGTCACGAGTACGCATCGCCAGATCCTCATCGCGGTCGAAGTACCGCTGCCCTTCGATCCAGGTCTGCAGGCACATCGAATAGCCCGACAGTGGATCGCCGGACCAGATGACGAAGTCGCCATCTTTGCCCGGCTCGAGGGAGCCGACTCGATCATCGAGATGTAACTGGAATGCGGGATTGATGGTCACGAACTTGAGTGCTTCTTCAGGAGGAACGTTGCCGTACTTGACCGCCTTCGCCGCCTCTAGATTGAGGCGTCTGGCCAGCTCGTCAGAATCGGAGTTGAAGGAAACATTGACCCCGGCACGGCGCATCAGTGCTCCGTTGTAGGGGATCGCATCGTAAACCTCGAACTTGTAGGCCCACCAGTCACTGAAGGTGGAACCTGAAGCACCATGGCGAGCCATCTCGGGAGCCACCTTGTAGCCCTCGAGAATGTGCTGGAAGGTGCCGATGCGGAATCCGAAATCTTCGGCGACGCGCATCAACATGAGGATCTCGTCTTGCCGGTAGGAGTGGCAGTGGATCCACCGATCTCCTTCGAGGATCTCGACCAGGGTGTCGAGTTCCAGATCTCTCCTCGGAGGTAACATCGTCGAGCGATCGGCAGTTTCCCACGCACGCCATGCATCTCTGTACTCGGTGGCGGCATGGAACGAATCGCGAATCAACTGTTCGACACCCATACGGGTCTGGGGATAGCGTCCAGTCGCCTCGTTGCCCCAGTTCGACTGCTTGACGTTTTCACCGAGGGCGAACTTGATCATCTTCGGTGCATTGTCGATCTTCATCTCCTGTGAAGAGGAGCCCCAGCGCCATTTCACCAGCGCACTCTGGCCGCCGATGGGATTGGCACTGCCGTGTAGCAGTTGTGCAGTGGTGACTCCACCGGCCAGCTGGCGGTAGATGTTGATGTCTTCGCAGTCGACCGCGTCGCCGATCCGAACCTCGGCGGTAACCGCCTGAGTGCCTTCGTTGACACCGCCGCGGATGGCCGTGTGGGAGTGGGGATCGATCAAGCCTGGGGTGACGTGAAGACCGGTTCCGTCGATGACGTGAGCACCCTTGGTGGCGCTCAGGTTTTGCCCGACTTCGACCACCTTGCCGCCGATCACCAGCAGGTCTGCCTGCTCGAGGATCCCATCGGGCCCGCAGGTCCAGATGGTGGCGTCGGTGA